>NZ_MAIS01000058.1:0-40174 GCF_001680695.1 Paenibacillus sp. KS1
AACTTCTATTTGTTCATCATTATTTCGATATGCTTCAAATAGACGATGGTTTCCATTTATACAATAAGGTTTGTTGTTAGTTAAATATCGACTCTGAAGTACCATTACAGGATTTTTATGATTGGGTTTTATCCGATTTGGGTCTTTATTTATGTTACCTTGATAAACAGCATCAATTATGTGCGACGGAGCAAACTGTACCGGCTTAATACCTTCTTCTTGTATAAGTGAAGTAGCACCGTCAATGTCCAAAGCATATTCAAATACACCAGTTGGATACTCTGCATATAATGAAAATGTTTCCTTCCCGATCGGATGAATTACGGGGTAAGTTTCACTATTAAGAGATTGATTTAAAATTTCGGTCCATTTTTTGGCAACTTCAGCCCCATAAACAGATTTTTTCTCCATTTCTTGAATACGTAAAATAAAGTGATTATTGAGGCCAAAATATTGGGATTCTGTTTCATATATTTTAATTTTACTTTCCATCTAAAATTCCCCTTTAACTTCTTTTGAATTATCTTATTTCACGCCTGTTGATATTATCCAATAAAATACTATTTTGAAATAGCGAAAAGGCCGCTCATTCGCTGAAATGTTTGTACCCCTACAAACCCCCGAAACGAGGCGACCTCATGAAAAAGTCTGCCATGTTCCAGTCATTCCTTCAATCCATATTGTCCGCAGAAGAAGTCATGAAGACAGCCCAACTGGTAGGATATCATGAGACGGCTCGTAAATTTTTGATCTACACCCTGCTACAATACTGGACTCAAGGCTCATACTCAAGCACATTTTCTTGTGATAGATATTCGTACAAACCTTTCCAATCGTCAGGCTCAAACTGGCGGACTATAAGTTTTTTGGTTTCCATTGTTACCATATTTCACATCTCCTAATTTCGATTACTTGTATCTTTCTTATTCATAATAACTTTTTACACGCATCAAGGTACCTTCTTCTATCAGGCTCCGATGTGTGAATATCATGATATATGTAGTTGCCTTTGCTTCGAGCAGGCTTCCAAAAATTCAATCCATACAAGAATTTGTTAGTAGTCCAATTATTTGAACTATTTCTGCTTCTGCTACTTTTTCAGGTCCCTCCATAAAATATCCCTTCATTCCTACTTCTAATGTTTTTCTATGACGTGCTCTAGAAATAGGAAATAGAACCCACATCCTTGCTGTACCACTTCTGTTTACTTGTTTTGATTCGTCCATAATAAGATTTCCATACTCATCTTCAAATTCAGGGTGTATCACTCTTAAATCTATTGTATTATTCATAAAATCCGATTCGATAGCAAAATCACTTCGATATCCTTGATAAGGGAGATTTCGTCTTCCACCTTCTTCAGGTGTAAAGAAACGATACTTAACAAGAAAATCTGGAGGATGTTTTCTAAATGTTTCATAAGGAACCCACATACGTATATGTTCCTTTCTTTTCTTCTTTTATCATACGACCCCGCCTTAGATCACTCTTACCTTAGGCTAGATCGATTGTTGTCTGAGAGTCTCCCATGATTACACATCTGACAACCAAAGGGCGTTAGCCCTGCAGTGTAAATACAGTGTTATATGAAGTTAATGCCCTCTTGATAATTTCTAGATTCCGAAATATATCAATACATAGTCCTCATCTCGAACTCTAACCCCAAATTCTATAATTCTTATCAAAGATCAACTTTTCATATTTTCCCCGATTGCATGATTCATATGTCTTCTAGATTAACTATCAGGAATCTCTTTATAAATTCTCCATTGTTTTAATAATATTTTTATAACTACTCCTATGCTTGTTCCCAAAAACACAAATATGTAATTGTATCCAATAACAAAAATTCCAAGTATTCCTGCCCCTAAGTCATCTTCACTTAGTGGAAATAATTTGCCAGCAGCAAACATTGATAATACAGTGCATATTGGAGTAAATACCAATATCATCAATAGACTTAATAACTGTTTTGTTTTATATAGTATTACAATAGGAAATGAATAAAAAATAACCAGGATAACTCCAATAATTTCTAATTTTTCTTCAAAGATACGATCATTATAGTAAAATAAATAAAAAATGATTTCACCTACTACAGAGAGATATAAACTAAGTAAAAAAGTCAGCAATATTGCTTTTGGATATGTATTTATCATTCTATTGGTTTTGTTTTTCATTCCTTTCTAGTTGCATATGTTTCATCTAACATACATGTATCTATGAAACCTAACCACCTTAAAAATAGTGACTGGCCGCGGCCGGTCAGGTGGTGTAGGGTTGTCCGCTTGATTCATTTCCTCGAAAATCCTCGGTGCGGATCAAGAGGAGACAGCACTGCCTGCGTTAATGCGGTGTTATAGGAGGTCAGCAGCTTCTATGAATTATTATCACTATTTCTGATTATTTAAGGTTTAACATTTGATTATTATAGAAATTCATTGCAATTTCATGATTCCAAATCTGTGCTTCAACATAAGGTATCGTTCCTTTAGGAATCATTGACTCAAGGTTATTCATTATATCAGTTGTCATCATAGACTTTACCTCTGACAATATAAAAACCTGCCCATGATATTTAGCGTTGTAATATTCTTCAGGTTTATCCCTTCCCATCCAAAATGAAACCATACTATCTGGCAATGTAAAACTTACATCTTTTTCACTAAATATCGATAACGGAATCCGTAGAAAATTTACATTTAACCCTGTACTCGATGCGTAATTCTCTATCCAATCTGCAGTCCCTAATACAGAATAAAATGGATATTTATCTTTGGGTACTCCGCCCTTTTCTTTAAATCGGTTTCGCAACCAATTCTCCGCTTCTAATCGGTTTTCCCAATATTGAACTGGTTCTTTGAATCTTTCATAGATGGGCGTATCATCACATAGTTCTTCCATTACTTTCATAGCTTCTGTTATTGAAAGTGCAGACAGACTTCTAAATGGTACAGCATTGTAATAATGCGTAATGAATTCAAAAATCATCTATTGCTCCTCCATACTGCTTTTATTTGGTTTGTACTGATTTCCTATGACGTTCTTGTATCCACGAACCGGAGAGGATTAAGGAGCATAGCGCCAGCCAATCAGTCATTGGGAATATGCCGATATGCCTAGTTAACTTTTCCCGATAAGTCACGCGTATAAAAAAGGGCCGGTGGGTATCCGAACTCATTAACCATATGAATAAAAAAAATCAGTAAAACCGATAAGATGAAAAGGAATAGAGTTCTGTAAAATGGTTGTGTGAGAACTCAAAAACCAATTAAATTTAGAAGTCATAGAAAGGGACTATGATCAATTTTGATAAACCTATTCGCTCTAGATGATAGTTGACATTTAAGAGGGGGCGAAAGCCCCCTTTTTTACGGAACATTTCACATGTTAAGATCGTATACTTATAAACGAAGTAATTACAGAACATCGATTAAGAGCAAAAATAGCTCTGTTAACTAGATATATCGTAAAAAACCACGTTGGATATCGTATAATATTGCTTTGAGCAAACATATGGTATAGATAATTCCAATTAACCGCTTCCTGGTTGAGCTTCTATCCTTCTTGACCACTTTTATGCTGAAACTGCAAAAAGCTTGCTATTGTCGGATACTTATACAAATCCATAGTATTGATAGAATAGCCGGCATGCTGCAACTCTTCAGCTAGTATAATTAATTTTAACGAATGACCGCCCAATTCAAAAAAGTTATGATGCACGCTAATCTGCTGTATGCCCAGTATTTCGGTCCAGATCGCTGCAACTTTTTGTTCCTCTGGGGTTTGTGGAAGGATTAGTGTTTGCTGCCCGCGTAATTGTTGCCTATCGGGAACCGGTAGCCGGTCAGTGTCTACTTTTCCGTTAGTTTTTAACGGAATCCTCTCAATAATAATACAATCAGCTGGAATCATATAGTCCGGAAGCGATTTCCGTAAATGCAGTATCAGTTGGCTCTCCAGTTCATCAGTACAGATTTCAGGCACAATATAAGCACACAGCGACAACTCGTCAGAAGTATTTTTAATAGGAACGACCACTGCTTCAAGTACTTGATCATGTTTTAATAATGTATTCTCAATTTCACCCAATTCGATTCGGTATCCCCGCAGTTTTAACTGCCGATCCTTGCGTCCCATAAATTCGATAGTTCCATCTTCGCGCCAATAGGCTAAATCTCCTGTTCTGTACATGATTTGATCTGTTCGGCCAGGTATCCGCACATAGCGATCCGCCATCAGTTCCGGCTGATGCAGATAACCTCTGCCTACGCCGACACCACTAATACATAATTCCCCGGGTACACCAATAGGTTGAATCTGATCATCCACACCTAAAATCGACACATTGGTTCCCGAGATCGGCTTTCCGATGGAAATACTGGTGCTTTCAGCCGAGCGAATATCATAATATGTTGTTAATACCGTGCATTCCGTAGGTCCGTAGCCGTTGACTAACCGTAAATCCGGGTATAATTCTAATATACGATTGGTTAAAACGGACGATAACACTTCTCCCCCCGTCAACAGTTGGCCAATACCGGAAAAAATATCAGAGTGATGACTCGCGAGATGGTGAAAAAGCGCTGTTGTAATGAGCATTGAATTAACATGTTGTTCTCGAATCGTTTCTTTCAACCGTTTTGGCTCCAGCAGGGTAGCTTTATCAACAATAACCAGTGTGCCGCCGTTTAACAGGGTGCCCCATATTTCTAATGTCGACAAATCAAATACTATTGATGTTGCCTGCAACATTACCGTCTGGCAATCCATGGATAGATAATGAGGATCTTGTACCAGATTAAGAACATTTTGCTGTTCGATCAATACACCTTTTGGTTGGCCTGTAGTGCCAGATGTATACAGCAAATATGCCAGATCTTCCGCTTTTGTCGGCACATCGAGATTGACCATCGGAAGTTCCCGGCTCAGGCTTTCTGTTACGAGAAGCGTTGAAACCATGTGTCCTTGCGGAATATCATCCACATGCTGTACAAGCATAAACCGAGCCTGGCTATCTTCCAGAATAAAATGAATACGTTCATCCGGATATTCCATATCGATCGGCAGATAGGCGCTTCCTGCTTTCAATATTGCTAGGATAGATATGATATATTCGATGCCCTGGCCCATGCGCACTGCCACAAATTCATTATGCTGAATATTCCACTCTGTTCGCAGCATATTTGCAAGCCGGTTTGCTTGTTTATTCAGCTCATTATAAGTCAACTTCCTGCCGTTATGGACCAATGCAATTCGATCAGGCTGCAAGAACACCTGCTGCTCAAACTGTCTGGCAAGCGTTGTTGCCGGTCTGCTGTCGGGGATAACCGGATTGAAATCGTGCATAATCTTTTCCAGTTCAGTTTGCGAACAAATGGACAATTCACAAATCGCCCTATCCATGTTAAAAATGGTTGTTTGCAACAGTTCATTATAATGCACGGACAAGTTGCGAATCGTAGATTCTTTATACCGTTTGGGTGAATAATCAAACTTAATGTGCAGCCGATCATTCTGACGATTGAACAGTATGCGAATATAGGCCGGATCTGAAGCATCCTCTATCTCGCTGTGAAGCCCTTCCATTGCAGCCACCACATGGAGCTGCTTCATCCGATTCGGTGCCAACTGCTGGTGGGAATAGACTGCAGCCAGTTGTTCCCTGAGCTTTAGCACATATTCTTTAAAGCTGCAGGCCGGGTCGATAGCAAGATGGATCGGCAGAAGTTTGCCAGATTGCGCGGAGTTCCCTTGCATCGGCGAGCCGAGCAGTCGATCCCTTTCGCCAGTGTATTTATACAGACAAACGTTCAGCGTTGCCAGCAAAAAGCAATACCATAAAAAATCCGACTCTTTGCAATATTGACCCAATTGCTTAAATATAGCGTCCTCTGCGGTATAATCTACAGTTTCCATGGTCATATGCTCTGCCAAATCCATATTAGTATAGTCAGGTATTACCGTAGCAACTGGAAGTTCATCTGAATAATAGCTATGCCAAAATTGATGATGACTTGTTCTTTCCTTTTCGGATAAAAACATAATGCTTCCCCTCTCTGAGCGGCGTTAAAATGAAAATGTGTCGGTCAACAATGAATGCATATCTCCATTTTCGGCATTTTTACATTGCTCGCTGTACCGATTCATACTTGCTAGTGTTTGATCAAGACCATCCGACAGCAATGATTCCAGCAAAGCAACGTAATATTTTGCCATTTGCTCTACTGTATCCTGTCTGAACAGACAGGTGGAATACTCAAACGTGAAGCCCAGTGCATCCCCATCCTCCTGAGCGATCAGGAGAATATCAGCTATACTGGATTTTCGTTCATACGCATACGGCGTGATAACCAGCCCATCCACTTGCAGTTGCTGGATATCCATATTTTGCAAGGCAAACATCGTCTGGAACAACGGATTGCGGTTGGCCAAAGGTCGAACGTCCAGCTTCTCGATTAGCAATTCCAAAGGATAATCCTGATTACTGAATGCTTCAATGGTATGAGTTCGCACTTCCTTCAACAGTTCACGGACAGTTTTGCTGGCAGACGGTTGGCTGCGGAGCACAATCGTATTAACGAACATACCCAGCAACTGCTGGAATTCAACCTGATTGCGCCCAGCAACAGGAGTGCCGACCATAATATCTTCATCTCCTGAATAATGCTGCAGGAGTGTGAAATACACGGTCAGTAACAACATGTACAGTGTCGTATGGGTGTCGTCCGCCAGCCGTTTGAGTTGGAAGGTCTTTTCGTTGGACACCTGGAATCGAAACAATGCACCTTCATAGTTCTGTTCATCGGGTCTTGGATAATCCGTTGGCAGATGAAGAACCGGCAGCGATCCCTTCATTATGTCCAGCCAATACCGCTCCTGCTTGTGCCAAGCATCAGACTGCCGGAACGACTGCTGCCAGACCGCATAATCCTTATACTGGAATTCCAACGGCGGCAACGATTCTCCCCGAAATAAAGCCATAACCTCTTCCGTCAGCAATCCAAGTGAAAAACCGTCCGAAATGCTATGATGAATATCGAATATCAGCACATGCCGCTCGGAAGATATCGTCACAACACCTACACGGAATAGAGGCGCCTGTGTTAAATCAAAAGGACGGACAAATTGTCTTATCCGTTCTGGAAGTTGTTCTTCCGTCCCGCTTATCCATTCTAGCGGGACTTCCACTTGGTCATGAACTTTGAATACGATCTGTTCGCCTGCTCGCTGATGTGAAAGTCTAAGTGACTCATGCCGTTCCATTAGTTGCTGGACTGTCTTTTTCAAACGTTTCTTGTTGAGCGCTCCAGTAATCCAATTCACATCGGTTATATTGTTGCTCGTATCCGCGAACCGCCTCATTTTCTCTAGGACATAAAGACGGGTCTGCTGATATGAAGCTGGGTAGAATTCGCGCTGCTCCACAATTTGCGGTACCGGCAGGTCCTCTTTTTGCCGGAAACGCAGTTGATTGGCCAATCCACGGATCGTTGGCTGAGCAAAGATCTCATCCATGCCGACATCGACACCCAGCTCTTTGCGAAGCCTTGCTACGATCAGAACCGCTTTGAGCGAATGTCCACCAATCAGGAAGAAATTGTCTGTCACGCTGATCATCTTCAATTCTAGTATTTCACTCCAGATATCAGAAATGATCCGCTCTAGCTCATCCAGCGGCCATTCATGCGAAATGAAATCTGAATCTGAAGCAGTTGTGACCCTTTCAGGTGGTGGCAGCTCTTTAGTATTAATTTTATTGTTGGCAGACATGGGCATTTGCTTGAGCTGCACATACAGTTGAGGAACCATAAATTCGGGTAACAACTGTTGTAACTGTGTTCGCAAGTCCGATTCATTTAACAATGTAGTTGCAGTATAATAGGCGCAAATCTGCGTCTCCTTACCCTCCTGCTTGATAGGAATAACAACCGCTTCCTGAATTTGAGGCAAGCTTAAAATTTGCCGTTTGATCTCCTCCAACTCAATCCGGTAGCCTCTAATTTTGATCTGGTGATCTCTCCGCCCCAGGTATATAAGATTACCGTCGGCACGCCATTTGACCAAATCGCCGCTACGATACAGACGCTCCTGGTTAAGCCATGGTACCGTAAGGAATTTTTCATCAGTCAGGTCCTGCCGATTCACATAACCGGCCGTTAATCCGTCTCCGCCTATAAACAGCTCTCCGGCAACTCCGACGGGTACGGGCTGATTAAATGCATCCAGTACATAACAGGTTGTGCCGGTTATCGGTTTACCGATTGGAATACTTTTTTTCTCTTGATTGGTCACATCATAGGTCGTAGTATAAGTCGTACTTTCCGCTGGTCCATACCCGTTTTTGAGTCGGACATGCGGATGATGTTGCAACAGAATCTGCACATGTGAGGGGGACATCACTTCGCCACCCACAATAATGGTCTCCAGGTTATTAAAAATTTCAGGGTCTTCGTTTAACAAATGATTGAACAGGGCAGTAGTTGGAGTCATTATGTTGATGGAGTGCTGTAATAGAAACGGCTTCAATCGCGCTGTATCCAGGAACGTGTTTTTATCGGTTAAATACAAACATCCTCCATTAAGGAGAGGTGCCCATGTCTCAAACGTAAAGACATCAAATCCCAAAGCACAGGTTTGCAACAGCCGGGTGTTCTCGCTTAATTCCACATAATCGGTTTGTTTGACCAAACGTGAAATGCCAAGATGCTTGATCATAATTCCCTTAGGTCTGCCGGTCGTCCCTGAGGTGAAAATAATGATCGCCGTCTGGTCAGGTTCCCTAACCAATCCTAAATTGGCGGTGTTTGTACTGTACAATGATTCATCCAACAAATCCAGTATCTTCAAGCTGCCCGGAAGCGGATGCTCGGGTTCTCCCTGTACAAGCAGCCATTCCATACTGCTATCCTCCAGCATATTTAATATTCGCTGTGTCGGATAATCCGGCTCGATGGGCACATAAGCGGCTCCTGCTTTGATCACAGCAAGCATACCCACGATCATCTCGAGAGAACGCTCTGCCATTATGCCAACATTCGTTCCTTGCACCAAGCCACGGCTCCGCAAGCTGTGTGCAAGCCTATTGGCTTTATCATTTAGTTCCCGATATGTATACATCCTTCCATCATGAAATAAAGCGGTTCGTTCCGCGTGCAACTCTGTCTGTTCTTCAAAAATCCGATCAATTGTTAAAAGAGGATAATTGATGATATTGTCGTTGAACTGATGTAATATAAGCTGTTTCTCCACTTCATCCAACAGATCAAACTGATGCAGTTCCATACCTGGCATCGTAGTGACCAGTCTGGATAATCTGACAAAATGAGCAGCCATTCTGTTCATTGTATCCGGTGTGAACAAATCGGTGCTGTATTCCAGCTTGCCGGTAATCACATCATTATCTTCTGTCAATTCCAGCGTCAGGTCGAATTTGGAGCTGTCACTCTCCCATTCATAGCGTTGGAAGACAAGGTCGTTCATCTCCATTTCGTACTTGTCCATATTTTGCACAACAAGCATAGTATCAAAAATGGGATGTCTGCTTGATGAACGCGCAATATTCAGCCGCTCCACCAGCATATCAAGCGGATAGTCCTGATGATCGTAAGCAGATAACGTAGTTTGCTTGATTTGGGTCAACAATTCCAGGAAAGTCATGTTCCCTTGAGGACGTGTACGAAGTGCCAGCGTATTCACAAACATACCGATCACCGACTCCAATTCGGCGCTTCGGCGACCTGCAATCGGTGTGCCGATTACAATATCTGTCTGGGAAGTATAACGATGCAGCAGTAGCGAATAAATACTGAACAACACCATATACAGTGTTGCTCCTTCCTGTTGAGCTATCTGCCGTGCCGATTGGACAACATCCGCATTTAACTGAAAATGCACATAGTTACCGCGACCACTGCTGTATGACGGTCTGGCATAGTCAGTCTGCAAATCCAGCACCGGCAATTCGTCTGCAAACTGCTGCATCCAGTACTGCTCTTGTGCGCTCATTTTCTCACCGGAAAACAAATCGTTTTGCCACATTACATAATCCACATACTGCACTTCTACCGGAGAAAGCGGAATGCCGTTATAAAGACAGCCGATCTCTTTTATCATAATTTGAATGGATATGCCATCCGCAATGATATGGTGAATATCAAAAAATAAATAATAGACTGTGGGAGAAGTGCGGATCAACTTAAGCCTGAATAATGGAGCCTGATCCAGGGCAAATGGCTGTGCCAGCGATTTCAATACTTCCTCGAGCTGCTCTTCCTCCACCTCAAGCGTTTCCAGCGAAAACGGAACCGTAGCCAGTACGGTTTGCGAAATATCGTTGTTGTCTAGATCTGTCTCAAATATCGTCCGCATAGATTCATGCCGCTGGATAAGCTGCTGTACTGCCTGCTCAAATTTTTGGAGATCCAGTGTCCCCAGTATTTTGAAAACAGAAGATAGGTTATAGGCTACACTGTGCGGATTGAACTGCTGAACGACAAACAATCTCCTTTGAGCTGATGATGTTTCATAACAACCTATCGTTTCCATTGAATGAAACCCTCCTGATCATGAATTGCGGCAGGGATGGTCTGATTGATAACGCTTACCACTTCCTCCATATGGCTGTGTAGAAAAAAGTGATCCCCTTTAATCCATACGATTTCGCAGTTGTGAACGGTGTGCCGGTTCCATAACTGGATTTCTTCCCTGTTGATCTTATCGTTCAACCCGGCGAATACGGTTACCGGGCAATTTATCAAGGGCCGTGCCGGATCAAGACGATATGTCTCCAGTATACGGACATCGGCATTTAATATTTTTTTGAACTTTGCGGCCAACTCCGGACGGCGTTTAATCTCCGCTGGGATACGGCCATCCGGAAAAGACAATGGGGCCAGGAGCCTTTGCTTG
The DNA here is from genome assembly GCF_001680695.1 of Paenibacillus sp. KS1. Lineage (NCBI taxonomy): Bacteria > Bacillati > Bacillota > Bacilli > Caryophanales > Paenibacillaceae > Paenibacillus > Paenibacillus sp. KS1. Next base: position 10,912 of record NZ_MAIS01000058.1, read on the forward strand.
AGACTGGACCAAGAAAATGTACGCTTCCGATCAGACAAAGGTGCAGGCCGACCGGATAGCAACAAATGGACAGGCGGCGGATACCCTTCCCGGAGCAGCAAATAATATAATTCATACGCTAACACTGCCCCCATGCTGTGCCCGTAAATGGCATAGGGTACTTCCTGTACTTGTGGTCCTATCTGTGTCACCGCGTCCTTTAACATATCGGCAATGCTGGCCGCATAAGGCTCGTCATAACGAGCGCCTCTGCCGGCAAGTTCAACCGGTCGGAGCTCGATATGTGGACTTAGCTGACCTTTCCACTGCCAGTATATTGTAGCCGAGGCGCCTGCATATGGGAGGCAAAATAAAATGGTTTTAACGGTCATCACCCCTTCTCGAATAACGGAATGCTTGGCTTGATTAAGGGAACTACCGTTTGTGTAGTCTGCTGCATAGCCACAATGCGCCCCCCATCCATTTTGATAATACGATCCGCTAGATGGAAATACTGATCATCATGCGTAATTGCTATAATACATTTGCCCCGATCCTTCATGTCCGGCAGCAGGGTATAATAAAAGAAACGGCGGTATTCCGGATCTTGATCCGCAGCCCATTCATCAAATAGACAGATTGGACGATCCTCCAAATACGCAATCAGCAAGGCCAGTCTTTTTTTCTGTCCGGTTGACAGTTTGGTTGTACTGAATGTGCCGTTATGAATAACGATCTTGTCCTGCAAATCCAGCAAGCGGAGATAGTGTTGCATTTCTGCTTCTTTAGCCTGCCAGTCGATGCCATACAAACGGTCGAACAGATGGAAATCGCCGAAGATCGCCGAGTAGTACTCACCTAACCCACATGAGGAAATCACGCCATCATTCAGTGTCACCTTGCCTGTATCTGGTGTGTACAATCCAGTAAGTAGCTTAGCTAAGGTTGACTTCCCACTGCCGTTACCTCCAGTAATAAAGGTGATGCTGCCACTGTCAAATGGGCAGTTGATGGGTCCGACCGCAAACCCGGTTGGCCCCGATGTGTTATTGCCCGTATAGCTATAGGTCACATCTTCCAGTTGCAATCGAATCGGAACCGTCTGGACGGCAACGTCAGCAGAAGGATGTTGAATTCTCTGTTCCACCTCCCGGATCATTTGTTTAATGCGATCCCAACTGACCTTGCTCTGCGCATACTGGGGAACGCTGTCCAGCAGTTGATTGACGGGACCGGTCATATACAAGAACACAAACACATAATTTCGTAGCATCGACGTATCCATCTGCTTAAAAAGCTCTGGAAATACAAATACTACACACCCGATCACCAGTATGAACAGCAGTTCTCCCAACACAAAAATGTCCGAATAACGCAGTTGATACACATTGCGCTTCTCTTTGTACGTTTCGCAACTGATCTGCATCTCTTCTCTGAATTCCCGGCGTTTGTCAGAATGAAGCGAAAGCTCCTTGAAGCCTTTCAGCAGATCATTGATAAACTTAAAAAAAACATTCTGGAGATCACGCGTTTCCTCCATTAAATGGTTCGCCCGGCTTCCTACATACATATACAATACAGCTAGCACAGCAATGATCACTATGGATAGCAGCAAGGCATACATGTTCATAATCCCAAGATATAGAAAACAGCATAACAAGGTAATCAGATTGGTCGCGCCCGATATCAGGATTCCCATGGAGCGACTGATGGCTTCGGTATCATTATTAAGCGTCGCTTCTACACGTCCTCGTTCAAAGCTGTCCATTTTGGAGAAGCTCGTTTGCAAAAACTTATCCACCAACTCCATCCGTTTGGCATAAATAATTTGATTGGTCAGCTTAACCAGCATAGCTCGGATGATTCGCTGTCCGAACACATACATCGCAATCGCCATCGCAAAATAAAACAGGAGCCCATTCATCAGATTATCCGTTCGGTTGAACGATTCATTGATAATAAAAATGACAAACGCATTCCCTAAACCACTGACCAAACCCAGAACGATTGGCGTCAGAAATGACTTCTCCGTGTTTTTTGGAAAAAACAGAGTCAGCAGCGAGTAAGCCATATACAAGGCTCCAGTAATCAGTAGCAGCCACACAGCGGTCATTACCGTCGATGGTAGCCATATTTCAATAAATCGCCAGGTCAGTTTATACATTAGAATATCGGGAGCCTTGTATATCATCCATGCGAACAGGCAGGCAGCAATTAGATGATATCCTAGCAACCTGTAGGGTTTGGCCCGATGAAAGGATGGTTTGCGTTTGCCGTTGCCAATGTCACGGAAGACCAGCACCAGATACACAAGTACCGCAGCTCCAATAATAGACAAGGCGATAATTAGGCCGACCGCCACAGAATCCGCTTTTTTGTAGGTATCGGAATGAATTAACGGAGGCTCTTCACCATGCAACTGGCTCAGGATGCCTTGTCCGATCCCTTGCGTATAATCGCTGTTCATATTAGCCATAATGACAACGCCAATGCCTTCTGCCGGACGCATGCCCACAAAGGAAGAAAATGTAGGGTTGTTACCCGAATGCGAAATCTCACCTTCTCCGATTTGGAAGATATCCCAGCCTACCGCATAGGATGCACCGTTGCTCTCAGGCGGAACCGTGCGATTCGGCAGATGAGATTGATCAATCAGTGAATATTCAAAAGATCCTGAATGTTCGATTCCCATCTGAATTTTAAGCCACAGAGCCATATCCTCGGCATTGCTGACTATATATCCGGCAGGAGCATTGCCCACGAATGGCGGCGGGCTGTATAATTGCGGCCTTGTATAGGCCATTTTATAACCGGAAGCCAATTCCGCGGAGGCTATCGGTTCCTGCACCGCAAAAGTATGCTTCATCCCCAGCGGCTCAAAGATATTATCTTTCATATACTCGGCATAGCTTTGCTCACTAGCCTGTTCAATGATTAATCCAAGCACATCGTAATTAATGGTCGCATACTCATACGTTTTGCCAGGCGCACGATTCAAGGGCTGGTTCTGCAATATGCGAACCGTCCTCTCCAATTCACCCGCTCCATAACCCTCCGGCAGATGGCCAATCGTATCAAACGGTATGCCGCTCGTATGATGCAGCAGTTGCTCTATCGTGATTACGGCCGGTTGATTATGATACACAGGTTGAAACCAGGGCAGATACTTGCTCACCGGATCATCCAGATGCAAGCGATTTTCCTTCGCCAGTTTTAACACTGCCAGGCCAGTAAACGCCTTGCTGTTTGAACCAATTTCAAACAGGGTGGACGGACTCATGGCAGTGCCGGCAGACACGTCCTTGAACCCGTAACCCCGCTGCAATATGATCTGATCTCCACTGACTATCGTGACAGACATGCCCGGAATTTCCGCATGTTCCATTTGCTCCCGTACCCATAATTCAATTTGCTCCAGATAGCGGGGCGTCATGTCCTCTGCTGCATTCGCATAGGACATGACCGGTGCAGACAGCGCCAGCCAGCACGCCAATATACATATCCACAGTACTCTCCAGCATTTATACGGGGAATTCAAGCTTAATCCCGCCCCCTCTAATCCATAAGTAGAGCATTTCTCTGTTTACGAGCGCTCAGTACGTAGCACTTCGGAAGCTTCACTTCCTGATCTTTTAAATGATCATACAGCGCTGAAATATCGTGATCGTACTCGTCAAAAGACTGAATCATCAGTCCATTGCTCAGTGTACAGCTCATAATGTGCGACAGGGTAGGATCGAATACATAATATGGCGCGCCTTCATAGGTCTCTTTGTTGATATAATCCAAGCCTTCGTTATATACGCGCGGTTCATCAATGAAATACGAGAACTTCATTTCCAGAGGATGTTCCTTATCATTCTCATCTAGCATGAACAGCACCGGATGAATATCGTAGATCAGTACATTCCCACCGTCTTTTAAAAGCCGCTGCACCATCTGGAAAAACAGCGATAAATCAGGAAACCAAATCAATGAGCCGGCTGAAATATAAATAAGATCAAATGTTCCGCTATACTGTTCCGGGATTTCGTACACATCGGTCTGCATAAATTCACATTCAATCCCAGCATCTATTGCCAGCTTACGAGCTTCATCGATCGCTAGATCACTAATATCAAATCCTATACAGGAGGCCGCCCCCAGATTTTTAAGGGATAACGTTTCCGTGCCGTCATTGCAGCAGAGATGAGCAACAGACTTGCCTTCAAGACCGTACGCCTTCAACTTGGCGGTTATCGTCTCATCCAGCACCGAATATCCTTTCTGGCGGAATAGCTTCTTTCGCTCCTCCTTTCCCTTATGATGGCGGGCAGCCACCTGATTCCATGAGCGCCGGTTGGCTTCGGTATAATCCTTGATTTCCACAGTGTCTAACTCCTTAGTATTTGAATTTTTAGCGTTTGGTTCGTTCACGCCGCTCTACCTTTTTGAAGCTTACAGATGCCGGATTTTCAAGGGTGGGCATGGTCTGCTTTTTCTGCAGAATCCATTGTGCCAGACTGCGGACAGTAGCCATTTCAAACAACTCGCGCAGGGTTGGAACATAACCGCAAGCAGCGCCTATTCTAGCGACAACTGCGGTCGCCTTGAGAGAATGACCGCCCAATTCAAAGAAATTATCATTAACGCTGATTTCATCCAGTTGCAGAACATCTTGCCAGATGGCCAGAACAAGTGCTTCTTCTTCATTTTGAGGCGGTATGATTTCCCGGATGCGTTCATCTGTATTTTGAATTTCAGATAAGCGTACCTTGTCTATTTTACCGGTAGAGGTCAACGGCATGTTGGCCACAAAAATAATCTCCTGCGGAACCATATAACCAGGGAGTCTGCTCCGAAGCCAAGCGGACAACTCCTGCCGGTTCGTCAAGGAAATTCCCGTCTGGAGCTTCTCCTCACCGGATTCCGGATGTGGAAAATGCTGCACCCATACACTCGGATCATAATAGATTCCATTTTTCTGTTCCAAGTCAATCATGACAGGCTGTAACGTGATTGGCGTGATATAACTGCCGCTTTTCGGAAACTCGATGCCGGTCCATAGCTGCCAATCTCTAATACTGCCTGTGATCGTCTGTGATTGTTCTGCAATGCTTAGAACTTGTCCGCCTGCCCGGATATGGGTTCGCAGCCAAGGATCTAACGGCAGGCCATCTGATCTGGTCAACGCACAGTACTCTGTAAATGACTGTTCGGGATAGTTCGTTTTGCCTGTTGGTCGAACAGGTACGATAATATGCTCCAACTGGTGAGCGTCAGCCACATATTTGAAAGCTTCCAGCAGCAGCCCGGCTAGTCCATCGCCCCGTTGCTGTTCATTTACCACCCCGGCCAATATCAGTAGCGTATTGGGAGAGGGATACGAACCGGCGGTTTCCACACTTTTCAGCAGACCCTCATCCCAGCCTTGCGGAAGATGCTCCGGTGAGCCGTCCCAATACATTGGAACGGTATTGCCGACAGCGGCAATCTCTCCATCTTCTTGTAGCAAGGCAAATTGATAATCGATGAAATTGGCAAACAGTTTTGGCCAGTGTTCCAGCATTACACTATCCCCGATAAAATAATCAGGCCATGACTGCCGATGCAGTGCATTCATCCCCGCGGCCAACTGCGGCATTTGCGCCAAATTAAACCATTTTAAACGTCGTGTATTGCTAAAGGGCTGATACTTGTTTGTAATTTCCACATAGGCGACCAAACCATCCATTCCTTTGTCATGGCGGTGGATAACGGCTGCGTTGGCGATATCACGGTGCTGCATAAGTACCGTTTCAACTTCCTCCAGCTCCACCCGGTTTCCTCTCACCTTCACCTGCTGGTCCAGCCGGCCGATGTAGCGAATGATGCCTTCTTCTGTATATTTGACGAGGTCGCCTGACTTGTATAGCTTCGAGTCAGTCGTATCAGAGAACGGATCGTTCACAAAACTGTCTGCCGTGCGTTCAGGATCATGTAAATAACCGCGTGCCAGTCCTGGTGAGCTGATGTATAGTTCACCCGGCACGCCTGCTGGCACAATATTCATCATTCGATCAAGCACATATACCATTACATTGCCCAGCGGCGAGCCAATCGGCACAATCTCTCCTTCAAATTCCAGCCTGCAATCAAATGTTGTTGCATCTACCGTGACTTCTGTCGGTCCATAATGATTGTACAATCCGCAATCGAATTCCTCCCGGAACAAATCGCGCAGCTTGCGTGTAAGCGGCGCTCCGCCACTAATCACAAACCGGAGTTCAGGCCATTGTGTAAATACCCCGTTTCTGCGGGCGTTGATGAATTCCTCCAGCATCAGCGGTACAAACTGCAAGAATGCAACTCGCTGCTCCTCCGCAAGCTTCCCTAGCGCAGCCGGATCTTTGGCTTCATCAGGATGTGGGATGAAAATGCGCGCTCCGCAGGTGAGCGGCCAAAATATCTCCAGCAACGAAGCATCAAATGAATACGAGGTGTGGAACAGCGCCGTATCATTAACCTGCAACGAATAATGCTGCGCCAGCCCGGCAAACAAATGCACGATGCCCTGATGCTCGATCTCAATTCCTTTGGGCTTCCCGGTTGTACCCGAGGTAAATAATACATAGGCCAGTGTGGAGCCGTCCGCCTCTATACCCGGATTAATGGTCGACTGTGCATGCAACTGAGCCTCCAACTTGTTGAAATCAAGCAAGGTTACCGGGTGTACAGATTGCACCAACCATGAACCGGTTCCCGTGATCAGTACAGAAATATCTGCGGCCTGTATGATCTCCAATTGCCGTGCTTCCGGGAGCTCCGGATGGATAGGCACATAAGCGGCGCCTGCTTTCCAAACGGCAAGCAGCGAAACAATCAAATCAGCCGAACGTTCAAACCTAACTCCGATTTTTTGCTCCCGCCGCACACCGGCAGTCAGCAGCAAATGCGCCAACTGATTCGCTTTTTCATTCATTTGTTTATACGTCATTGTCTGATTATGATCGAAGATGGCGATCTCGTTCGGTGTCAATTCCACCTGACGTTCAATCACTTGATGCACACAGGATTGGGATTCATAGCTGTGTGGCTTGCGATTACGTAGGTTGGCGATAATCGTTTCGGACTGTTTGTCCAGCCACTCATAGGCATAAAGCGAGCCGTCGGGCGAATCTATCACCTGTTGCGTTAGCAAGATAAACTGCTCGGCAATCCGCTCAGCCGTCGTTCTTTTAAACAGATCCGTATTATAGTTCAAATTAAGTTCAATCCCGTGACCCAGTTCATCAAAAGCAAAGGTCAAATCAAAACGAGAACTGGTTTCCATGAAATCATACACTCGCGGATTGTAGTCGAGCCCAACAAATTTCAGGTTTTTCAGTAAATTTTGTTTATTGTTTTGCAAGCCGTACATAACCGAAAACAGCTTAGAACGCGAAAGATCATTTTCCGTCTGGATTTGCTCAATGACGAAGTTACTCGGATATAGATGATTATCATAGGCCTCGATTGCCGTCTGCCTGCTCTGGGAAACCAATTCAGCAAACGTCATATTCGGTTCTATTCGGCATTCCAACAGAATCGCCGTGGCAAACAGCCCTAGCATTCGTTCTAGCTTCACATCGTCACGGTTCACAATAGGAGAACCGACTGCGAAATGATCCTGATTGCTCAAACGATGCATTTGTAAATTCAATACCGACAATAGGAACATATATAATGTAATCCCTTGCTGCTGACAGTAAGTGGCGATCCGCTTTTGCAAGTCCGGTTGAATCGTCTTCAGCACAGTGCCACCGTTGAACGTCACTATCGGAGGGCGTGGATAATCAGTCGGCAGGTCTAGTGCTGGCGGCACAACAGCGAATTTATCCAGCCAATACTGCCGTTTGGCTTCCAGGTATCCAGATTGAATTGAAGTGTTCATCCATTCGGCATAATCCGTATATTCAATCTCCAGCTCAGGCAACTGCGCAGTACGATGTTCTAATTGCGAATTATACAGTTCACTGAATTCGTCAATCAGATTCATGGACGATGTCTCATCCCAGATAATATGATGCGCTACGAACATCATCAGAAACTCTTTGTCCGCATATTCGATCAACTTGACCGAAAACAGCGGCCCTTGGGCAAAATCAAAACTTTGATTGTTATGCTGTTCCGCCATCCGGTAGACATCTTGCATAATTTCATCCGGCTCTATATGTGTTCGATTCTCATATACGCTGTCCAGTCGGAAGTCCTGCTCCGATTTCACAACTTGAACCGTTGCGCCTTCATGATTGGCAAAATGAGTACGAAGCACGGAATGCCGTTCAATCAGTCGCTGCCATGACCCACTCAAAAGCTGGAAGATTCATATCACCATAAAACATCAAATCAAAGCTTACATTATAAAACGGGTTGTCCGGCTCCAGTTCATGCAAATACCACTCCGGCAGTTGAACAGGAGCAAGCGCGTATGCGCTTTTGGCCGGAAAACGGCGCAACGGATTATTGTCCGCAGCCTCTCTCGTTGGAGAATGGCCAGTTGTTTTGGCCGCTTTTTCCTGATCAATGACTGCCGCCAGTTCATGCAATACCGGGGTCGTGAAAATTTGCTGGAGTGCCATACTGATACCAAACTGCTTCCGAATCCGGTTTACCAGTTTGACTGCACTGATGGAATGCCCCCCCAGATGAAAGAAATGATCCTGTGCATCCACTTGCTTTAATTCCAGGATCTCTGCCCATAAGAAGGAGAGTTCCCGCTCTGTCGGGGTAGACCATGTTGCCGGTTTGGATGGTGCGGATGCGATATACTCGTTCGCCCATGACTGCAATGTTTTGCGGTCAATTTTCTCGCTGGTCAGTAGCGGCATTTGCTCAATGCTGATTAACTGCGCTGGAACCATATAATAGGGCAGCTTCTCCTGCAAATAAGTCCGCAATTGTTCCGGCTCCAAACGCTCCTTGCTTGTATAAAAGGTAACCAGCATCGAATCGCCATTTCCTTGCTTTCTCGCAATCACCGCCGCTTCGTCTATCCCTGGATGACGGTTGATTACCGCCTCTACCTCACCAAGCTCAATACGGAAACCGCGTACCTTGACCTGATGATCGATCCGGCTGGAAAATTCCAGATTGCCATTCGGCAACCAACATCCCAAATCACCTGTCCGATAAACAATGCGCTCATGTTCGTGGTTGGCAAACGGATTGGCAATGAACTTGCTGCGGGTCAGCTCGTCATTATGCCAGTAACCGGCTCCAACGCCAATTCCGGAAATCCATATTTCACCCTTTACCCCTACCGGGACTGGCTTATGAAATTGGTCCACCACATACAGACGCATGTTAGGAAGTGGTTTGCCTACAGGAATGCGCTTATGTGTCAAGTCAGATTCATCCTGAACATCACTGCGCATCGTATACTGGGTTACATCATCCGAACATTCCGTAGGTCCATAGGCATTAATCAACGGTATATCCGGGAGCATGGTAAACCAGCTTTTGACCAGTTTGCCAGGCAGCTCTTCCCCGTTGGCAATCATCCAGCGCAAGGAGGGCAAGGAACGTTCGGAAGCAGGCATACTTTCCATCGTATCCAAGAAAGCAAACAGCAATGAAGGAACGGTCTCGATAACTGTAATCTGATGATTCTTTATATGCTGCAACAATAACGCTTGATCCCGCCCCGCCTCAAAGGAAACAATGGATGTCTGTCCGCCGACCATCAGCGCAACAAGCGATTGCCAGATAGAGACATCGAAACTGATCGAAGCATTTTGTGCTACAATATCGCGTTCACTCAGTTGCAGGCTATAAATTTTGGCGTACAGATGATTGATCATGCCATTATGGCGTACGAGTGCACCTTTGGGCGTACCGGTTGAACCGGAAGTGTAGATCATATAAGCAAGCCGTTCGGCTGAAGGATCGTCCTCCCCGTCAGTTACCGGGAAATCAGCCAGACACTCGCTGGTGATCAGCTCATGTTGCTGCGGCCATGATGGCCCTTCCCCTATCGGCATATCCACACACAGCACAGAAAGGCTTGCAACCGTATCCAGTCTGCTCACGCGTTCCAGCAGTTGATTCTGAGTAATCAGAAGCTGTGCAGCGCAGTCCTGTAAGATATAAGTTGCGCGTTCATCCGGCACATTCGGATCAATCGGCACATAGGCTGCACCACTCTTGAGAATTGCCAGCAGCGAGGTCAGCCAGTCAAGATTGCGCTCACACATAACAGCAACAAATTGCCCTGACTTTATACCGCGGCTGCGTAAAAAATGCGCCAAACGGTTCGCACGCTCATTTAATTCTCTATACGATAATTGCTCTCCGTCGTAAGAGGCCGCAATATGATTCGGCGTACGTACAACCTGCTGTTCAAACAGTATAGGAAATGGCGTATGTACCGGGAAATCAACAGACACCTGATTGAAATCTTCCATCACCTGTGTGCGCTCAGCCTCCGACAGCATATCCATTTCGCTAACAAGTATCGTTGGATTCTGGATGGCCTGCTGGACCAGTTGTAAAAAATTACAGCTTAACCGTTCCATTGAAGACGATTCAAACAGGTGGGTGGCATATTGAATATAGCCTTCGATCTGCCCTTCCTTTTGATAAAGCTCAAATATAAAATCAAATACGGAATAACGGATAGGTTGAAGCGAATGTTCAAATGACAAAAACAATCCTGGCGATATTTCGCGTACAGCTTTGCTGTCTGCATGCAGTGTATGCATTTCAAACACAACATCATATACGGGATGATGGCTATTATTGCGATCCGCCCCCAGATCATGGACGATCATATCGAACGGATATGCCTGATTTTCCTGAATATTTAGCACATTTTCTTTGATTCGTTTGACAAATACGCTGAAAGGCTCTTCTCCGTTTATCTGATTACGCACCGGTAGTGTATTGATGAAGCTGCCGATCATTCCGTTCAAATCGGGATGAAATCGGCCTGATAAAGAAGTCCCGACAATGATGTCCTGATTCCGTGTATATTTGGCGAGCAACACATTCATAATTCCTAATAAAAACATGTACAGACTCACATCCAACTGCTCACATGTTTTTTTGAGCGGCACAAACAATTCCTCGCCAATAACCAGCGGTACGGCCGCTCCGGTATAGGTTCGTTCCGCTGGACGTTGATAGTCCAGCGGGAAGTTCAGATCGAGCAGTTCCCCAGCCAAATAGTCAGCCCAGAATTGACGCTGGTCCGCCAATTCACCGCCCATCAGCATACCGGTTATGCCAATGAGCATAGTCGCTGTACTGAATATCAAGCTCTGGTAGTACAGGCGGAACCTGGGTAACATGCGCCTTGTAAATCACCATCAGTTCGGACAGTATAATGTCGATCGATAGACCATCGACGATGCTGTGATGAGCGACGATCATGCAGATATGTTTGTCCGCGGATAACTTATACAAGGTGAACCGAATCAACGGGGCCTGCTGCAAATCGAACGGTGTATTCAATTCCTCCTGTATTCTATGCTCCAGCCGCTCACGCGAATCATCAGCAGAAATATCATAGATCGCAACCGGAATTTGAATATCGTGAAAAACGAGCTGCAGCGGCGAGCCGTCCTGATCCCGATAACTGGTACGAAGGGCAGCATGCCGTTTCGCCAGATCCTGTACTGTCTGTTTAAACAGCCCCACCTCCAGTGGGCCGACCAGTGTAAATACAGTAGACACATGGGACATTGCGCGAGCTGATGGATCATTGGAAAAATCAAGCTTGTCCAGGAACCAAAATCGTTTTTGCGTATGTGATAATTCATATTGATTAGTTGTCGATTGTGTAGAAATATTCATCGCAAAACTTCCTTTCATGCAGTTTCTTATTCCTGATTCATCGGAACAGCTTTCGGAATGGAAGACCGAATTTTGGATACCGGCTTAGCATCTTGGAGTTGTTCATGGATAAATCTACTTAATGAACGAATCGTATCATAGCGGAATAGCGTGTTCGCATCTAGCTGCAGCTGATAGATTTGCGACAACTGCACAGTAATATCAATTCCAAGAATCGAATCGCCACCGATGGAGAAATAATTCTCGTTCACATCTGGAGCCTGCTCCATCTCCAACATTTCGGTCCAGACACGCGCAACCGTAGACTCAATACTCTCTAGGCTGATATCCGCTATGGATGGTTTGGCAGATGAGGCATTCATCCTTTTCCTAAGATCGGGCTCCAGTTTGAAATACGCCTGCTTGTCCAGCGCCTGCAAATCCTGCTCATCCAATCCAGTCACCATTAAATGACTGGACCGCGCACCGGTAATCGTCCAAAATGCCCCAATCCCCTGCTTGCGGTCATAACCCAGAATAAGTGGAGATAAACGGGCAATTTCATGAATATGGGAGGACTGCAGCTCTTCGTTCTTGCTTCCCATCCCGGTAAATTGCCATCCTCCCCACTGAATAGAAATAAACTGCCGGCCAAGCTGTCTTTGTTGCAACGCATATTGATCCATAAAATGATTAGCACTAGTATAGGGTCCCAGATTTTTCTCTGACAATATAGCGTCTACAGAGGAGAAGGTCATAAAAAAATCAATCATATGTTCACGCAGCAGCATATCCAGAAGTACCGTCCCATAGACTTTAGCTTCATATACATCCTGATAATCTTCCATACTTGCCTCTTGCAGCGAAACCCGCTTCCCTAGTATACCTGCCGCATGAATAACCCCGTCGACGTTGCCGTATTGGGTGGAGATTCGCTCAACGGTTGACTCCAACTCATTGCGTTCTGCAATATTAACCGCAAAATACTGTACATCAGCGCCTAGCTCCGCCAGGGCACGAATATCGGCAAGCTGACGCTGGCTCATATTCTCTTCGCGGGTACGTCCCAGCAGCACGAAAGTGGCACGATATTTGCTTGCGATCGAACGGCATATTTCTGTCGCTATGCCCCCGGTTCCGCCTGTAACCAAGTAGATACCATCATTGCGAAACAACTCCCGCTTTGTCTTGGAAGGAACAGATTCGTTCAAATACCGAACATATCGAGTGGCATGCCGGTAGGCCACTTCTTTCGTTTCATCATGCCAGCATACTTCGTTATAAATATGCTGTAATGAGACAACCTTCGCCCACTCCGACGCTTCCAGGTCAATGCAACGCGACTCCAGTAACGGATATTCATGATTGGCGCTGCGATTTAGAGATACGATAAAACTTTGCAGCGGGTCAACAATGGCGTCTTCAGATGCAACCTTGTCCGCATTTCTAGTAATATGGAACAACCGCGCCGGTGTGGCAGCCGTATGCAGCGCAAGCTGCCTCGTCAAATACCAGGCAGGTGCGAGTATCCCGTCAACCACCGCAGACAACTGCTTCCTGTCGGTAACCATCCTATCCTGCAACGGTTGACTGGATGAGATATGAATGCATGTATTGACAATTTGGCCGTTGTCTCTTAATTGCTTCAATACGTCGGCGATTTGATCTTCTTCATTTATATTCACTTCATAGACCTGCCGCTCTAACTGACGATATTGAGGGCCGTAATACATTTGTACAACATCCATGCCCTCACCGCGGAATTTATTCGCCAGTTGTTCCTGCCAGTCAGAGTGTTCGCCAACTATCAGCAAGACGCCCTGTAATAAATGCTTGCGCTCACGCTGAAGCTGAGTCGGTTTCCAATACAGCCGATGCAGCAGTTCACTGGTTACGGCACCTGTTTCCTGTTGTTCTTGATGACGAACTTCAAGCGCTTTGCGCTTTGTCGTGTTCATATCGAACCAGTATGATTTGCGTTCGAATGGATAGACAGGCAAGGAAACAACATTGCCCGTCTGAATTGGTGTCAAATCAAGGTTCCAGCCTGCTTTGTACAGATGTGACAGTACCGTCAGCAACTGGTGATCCCCCTGTGTGAAACCGAACACATCTGCTTCCCATTGCTGGGGAGGGATGGACGAACCCTCTGCGGATTGGGATGCTGTGTCAAGAAGCTGATGAATGGGTATTGCGCCTGCAGTCAGCAGGATGCCTCTATGTGCAAACCATTGCTGTTCATTCATATTCGTATTGTATTGTGCTAAGCTCGTATGCAACGCGGCATCTGTAACATTTGCCAGTGTTCCTTTATTCTGCATAACATTAGAGACCGCTGCTCCAATGCCGATTCCACTCAGCTCATAGTTCAGTCCTGTTGCCTGCAATAGACTGACGATAGCGTACAGAAACGAAGCATAGATCGCTCTGGCCCGAAGCTGCGGGTCATCACTTGAAGCAGCAATATACTCATCGTATTGCGCTCGTTGCTCACGGTTTATCCAGCCTGTCAGGACTAATTGATCGTAAAGCCGCTCCGCACCCGGAATATAATCTTGCAGCCACAGACTGGCCCTTGCCTCTGTTTGTCCATGGCGGGCGTGAATTTCAGCAGCCTGTTCCAGCCGTTCGATGAGTTCCTTTCGAGTATGAGCGACCACAGCGAACCGATAATTATCCTGACTGCGCCGGCAGTTCAACGTATAGCTTATATCCGCAAGGGCAGCTTGATGATTATGCATAAGATGCTGCCGCAGTCCGTCTATCTTTCGTTGTACAATTGCAGGAGTTGAACCTGATAAGGTGAACAGATACGGGATCTGCTGCACTTGATCCGGATCAGGTCCATTCTGTGGACCGTCCAACACCGATTGAGGTTCGAATTTCTCCAGAATTATATGCACATTCGTACCACTCAATCCAAATGAACTCACACCGGCACGAAGCGGCTCTCCAGCGACTGGCTGCCAAGAACTTAATGTACCGTTTACAAGGACAGGTGTCTGTTCAAATGGAATTAACGAATTTAGCGGTGTGGCATGCAGTGAAGCTGGCAACTCATTATGCTGCAAACTCAGCGCCGTCTTGACTAGTCCAGCCAATCCCGCCGCGCTGTCAAGGTGGCCAACATTGGACTTGAGCGAACCGAGTCGGATGAACTGCTTACGATCCGTATACTGCATAAATGCTTTTTGAATTCCTTTGATTTCAATCGGATCGCCCAACCGGGTTCCTGTTCCGTGCGCTTCGATATAAGAGATCGTTGTTGGATCAATATTAGCGTTGCTCCAAGCTTTTAATAAGGTTTCAGCCTGGGCATCAGGACTTGGGGCAGTGATGCCGTTCGATCTTGCACCGTCTTGAGTAATAGCGCTGCCTTTAATAACTGCATATACACGATCGTTATGACGTACCGCTTGCTCCAATGGCTTCAGAAGAATACATACGCTGCCCTCTCCACCGATTGTTCCGTCCGCCTGTTCGCTGAATGCCCGACAGCACTCGCTAGGTGAAACAATATTAGATTCCATAGCAAGTTCACGCTCAATCGGCTCAATATCCAGATGGATGCCGCCGGCAAGTGCCAGCTCACACTCTCCGTTTCGTAAAGCCTGTACTGCTGTATGCACCGCTGTCAACGAAGACGAACAAGCCGTTTCAATCACCATGGAAGGGCCATTGAAACCGAAATGGTACGATAATCTTCCCGCCAGATTAGCAGGCAAATTGCTTGACATTAACTCATCTATTTTTAGATCCAGGTGTTGATAATACGTCGGAATTATTCCTGCCATAAAAACACCAACCGGACGATTATGCAGTTCTTCGCGTGTATAACCGGCATCTTCTAGCGTATGGTAGGCCGTTTCCAACATGATACGTTGGTTAGGGTCCATTGATTTGGCCAGTTTTGGTGAAATACCGAAAAACTGCGGGTCAAATTCATCGATCCCTTCAAGATAACCGTAGCGCAAATAATTTTTATCCCTATAACCGGTAGGGTCCAGCAATTTTCTGGATGAGGGAATTTCCCTGATGGTCGTTTGACCGTTCACTAGCATATCCCAGAATTGGTCCGGACCATCTATTTCAGGCAGGTGGATTCCGATACCAATGATGGCAATATCCTGCCCGGCCTTCGATGTTTCCTTACCCTCGCCCGGTTGCACAGATTGTTCCAAACGATCTTTATTCTCGGGTGCCGAAAGAATGTCATCAGCTGGCTGCATAATATAATCTGCCAGTTGGGCAACAGTGTTGTAGGAAAACAGATCACTGATTTCTAGTTTTATTTCAGGCAGTTCTTTTTTTAGCAGGTTGTACAGCCGCATAATCTGAATTGAATTTCCGCCAAGTTCAAAAAAGTTGGACTGAATCCCAACATGAGAGAGGTTCAGCACATTCTTCCAGATGTCAACCAGCTTCTGATCCAATTCATGACGCGGTTCGCTGTAGTCTTCACCCGTGCGAACAATTTCAGTGTTTTCCAATGCTTTGCGATTAATTTTACCGTTCGGTGATAACGGATAGGCTTCACTGTATTGGTAAAAGGAGGGGATCATATAACTCGGCAGCTTATCCGCTAAGAACTGCCGCAATTCCGCTGTTGATGGCTCTGTTCGAGATTTAAGAAAAGCGCATAATACAGGGTTATTCAGAGCTTTTCCCTGCAGCACGACTACTGCATCCTGAATTTGCGGGTGCTGTAGCAATGCTTCTTCAATTTCTCCGATCTCTACCCGATAACCGCGGATTTTAACCTGATTATCCACACGACCGAGGTACTGTAAATTGCCGTCTTTTTGCCACTGGCCCACATCACCGGTTTTGTACATTTTATCTCCAGGAATATCGCTGAACGGATTCGGAATGAAGCGCTCGGCTGTGAGTTCCGGCTGTCCCAAATATCCGCGCGACAGCCCTGTGCCGCTAACACAAATTTCACCGGGAATGCCGATCGGGCACAGGCGGTTGTTCCGGTCCACTATATATATTTTTAGATTAGAACGCGGTTTGCCTATCAATGAAATCTCATGCTCAGAATTACCGTCAAAATGATAGGTGCTTGTTTCTACCGTTGTCTCCGCAGGGCCGTAACCGTTAATAATTTTCCCGGTAGGATTCAATATCTCGCGACATTTGCGCACGAGACTGATCGGCACATATTCGCTGCCCAGAGACAATGAGGTCAGATCAGGCAATACAGGGCGCTCGCTCCGTTCTTCTGCTTGCTCCACCAGCATATTCATCAGCACTGGTATTTCATCAATACTGTTAATCCGGTGTTTCTGCAAATAGTCCAAATACTGGTCGGCATTCTTGCGTACGTCCGGATGAAGCAAGTGCAGTGTTCCACCTGAAACAAGCGGTGAGAAAATCTGCTGAATGGAACTGTCAAATGCGTAGGAATTGGACAACAGCACCTGATAGCCTGGGGTATGATCATATTCTTCTAGCGTCCATAATATAAATTCAGTGAAAGAACGCTGATCAATCATTACACCTTTGGGCGTACCAGTTGAACCAGATGTATAAATGACATACGCCAGTGGAAAATCAACGCCCCCATGATCTGCTGCAACTGATTGACCGGCGGCAGTATTCTCAACTAGCCGGCAGTCGCCCTGCTCCAGCACTACTGTAGTCCTAACCATCGCAGCAGCAACCTCCTGGTACTGCTCCATGGTTACAATAATGCTAACCTTGCTACTTTCGACAATATAACGAATACGTTCCTCCGGATAACTTGGATCAATCGGCAAATAAGCACTCCCCGAACCAAGCACTCCCATAATGGCGGTAATCAAATCAGTCGACCAGTCCATCAGCAAAGCGATAATCCTGCCCTCGCCTGCTCCCCGATCACGCAAAAAACCAGCCAGCCGCTCTGCCTGTTGGGCCAGCTCACAATAAGTCAGCCTGCTTTCTTGAAAGACCACAGCTGTATATTCGGGCGTGGCTTGAGACTGCTCAACAAAAAATTGATATACGGTTTTGTCCTGCTTCAGGTCCATTCGGTCCGTCTGGTTGAACTCCACCAGCAGTTGTTGTTTCTCAACTTCCGTCAATAGCTCCACTCCAGCAACCGGCAGTTCAGCCTGATTCATGAATTGTTGCAATATCGAAATAAAATGCTCTCCCATCTTGTGTATGATCCATTGTTCGAACAGATCAGAATGATATTCCAGCTTCAGCATCGGCCTTCCAGCCAGCAGGAAGGATACGGTCAAATCGTAATGATTAACCTCGTATTCTTCATATCCGATAATGTTGAAGCTGCTAAAAGAGCCCTGCAGCAATTGCATATCCAGAGGGTAGTTTTCAAATACCAGAATATGGTTAAACAACGTCTCCGTGCCTTTCATCCGGGAAATACTTTGAATATCGCTTAGAGGTAGATTTTCGGACTTTTTATAGTGAATTAGCTTATTATGTATGTGTCGAATATAATCAATTATCGACAAATCACCAGCTTCACTTACAATGACAGGAATGGTATTGATGAACAAACCTATCATCCGCTCCACCTGAGGAAGCACATCCGGGCGGCCTGAAACGGTCAGGCCATACACGACCTCATTACTGTCGTTGTACCGTTGCAAGAGAAGTGCCCAAGCAGCATTCATTATAGAACTGGCCGATACGCTATACGCTCTCGAGAATTCCTCTACTTGAGGAAAAATGCTATGAAGATCGATTTCTACCTTATGAATGTCGCCACCCTGTGTTCTCGTCTGCTGCGCATACGGCAGTTTCGTATACGAGCTTAAAGATTCCAATTCGGTCTGCCAAAATTGGCGAGCCTGCTCATGATCATATTGTTGCAGCCATTTGATGTACGCCTTATAGGCAGGCTTACTGCTGCGGCTTACATGTTGATCATGTAGTAGCAATTCATAGGTTTGCAGCCATTCACTCAAAAACAGTCCCAATGACCAGCCATCCAGTATAATGTGATGAAATTGCAATAGAATGGTATAGCTATTCGCATCTTTCTTGCACAATACAGTCCTCAGCAGCGGACCTTTTGTGAGATCGAACCCGTTATTCTGCTCACGACGTCCAATTTCACTCAACCTGGTTTCTGTATCGGCCGGAGACAAGGTGGACAGATCCTCTTGGCTCAGGATCAACTTTTGCTGCTTTAATACGATTTGAACAGGCTGACTTAGATTCTCCCAGCGAATGACAGAGCGAAGACAGTCATTATCCACTGCCATCCAATTCAGCGCCTTCTGCAATATTTCTGCATCCAGTTCACCGGTAATATGCAATGCCACTTGACTCAAATAGAGCGGCACCTCTGGTTCTTTTAAACAATGAAACAAAATGCCTTCCTGTGTAGGCGACAGCGCAATAATATCTTCAATGTTCTGATTGTTTACCTTTTGGGCCATACTGACCTCCCGAATGTTTGCGTGATTAAATAATTGCTGAATGGGCAAAAACGTCTTCGATCTTGCTTAGATAGCGAATAATATTGTCCACACGGTCATGAATCAGTGTAATACGGAACCAAATTTCATCAGGCCGTTGCAAAATACCAAATACATTGCCGGGAAGAATGCCACAGTTCACTTCATAAAACAGCTTCTTGAAGAATTCATCATCATTGTCAAACCGGTACTCGGGATTCACTTTAATGAAGAATACATTGCCAATCTGTTGATTGGTATAATCCACAAATACTTTCGATCCTTTCACATACTCGGTCACACGTCGAAGCGCATCGGCCTGTATGTTATCCGAAAGCTGAATGCGGGATTGATATTTCGCAAACAGCTTAAGCTCCTGCATTTTTTTAAACAATAGATGCTCATTCACATTCTGACTCCAGCCGAATAATCCCTGGTCAAATAATTTCATATCCTCCAGCGCCGGTTCTTCTCCGGTAATCAGCTTATATTTGAAATACAGATTGAGCGCAAAATAGACCAACGAGTGGGTATTCATGCTATTTTCCATCGATGAAATAAAATATTTGTATTTCTCGTCAATCCGCGGATCACCAAACCAGTATCCCGTACGGAAACCGGAATAAAACGGTGTATCTTTGGAACAACCATATACTTTAATCACGTAATCAAGCTTATCCGTCAGATTAAAAATTTCTGTAAAGCCGCGGCTTTTAGGGAAGATCAAGTCCTGGTAGATATTATCTACCACCAAGAAAATCTCATTGGCCTGGCATAATTCTACGATCTGCTGCAACTCCCTTACATTCTCGCCCTCATAGGTAGATTGGGCAGGATTGTTAGGGTAGGTGATGATTACCGCGACTGTAGAGGGTGTAATCGCATTACGAATCTCGCAACTGGTGGGCAGATAATTATTCTCTCGTTGTGTATATACGTATTTAGAGGTTGCCTTGTCGTTCAGATTCGACAGTTGGGCTGCATAGACCGTATAGTTGGGCAAAATCAGAATCACTTCCGGATGCTCCAGTCCTTTTTCAACCTGTTTTAATTTCAAAATTGAATTAATAACACCGTTCATCACATTGGTGCAGCCGTTCCCGCAGCCTATACCGGCTTGCTCTACCAGCCTGTGGCTAATATCCGCCCGCTGGGGGGCATTCTGTAACAGTCTTGCCAGCTCCAGTCTACGGATCAACGCATTCATCTCGGTATAACCGTCGGGAGATGTGTAACCCGGCTCTATCTGATGCAAAGCAGAAATTTCGTCCATGGTGAAGATTTCTGGAAAGAGATGAACATTAAAGTTCATATTATCCAATATGTTCATTGATTCACGTCTATCAAACAAAATACTCCAATACTGAATCAAGCGTTGGTACATTTCCAGATTCTCAAATTTTTCCTTGTAGTACGAGTTGTTTGACATGGAAGTATTCCTTTCTATATACAAATTTAATCAGTCTATTAACAAAGAATCCAGCTCTGCTTGGTCCAGCCCGATCGTCTCAAAATCAGAGGGCGTATATGTTGCCGACTGCCGGGCTGTGCAGTGTGTGATAATGGCAATCAACTGGTCATGCCAGGCATGAATTAGCTGGTCCATCGCTTCTGTAGTAAAGTGTTCTTTTACGTAAGTCACCGAAAGGCGAAGCTGGCCTCCAATCGTCATCGCATTAACATCCAGTCGGACCGAAAAGGCATTGAACAGCCCATTATTATAACCGGTCTGTTCTTCCGCCAGTGCAAACAGACCAGGAGCGGACAAGGCAACAAAATCACCAAGATAATTAAATCGGATCATCTGCCCGATTGGTGATTCTAACATTGAAAGAATGGATGAAGGCTGTAAATGCCGACTTATCAAATAATCGAAACCTTTATTCGGCACACTGCGTAGCTGTTCCTTGACTAGTTTGATCTGCTGCTCTAGATCAGCGGCAGGCAGTTCAATCCGAACTGGGAAAATGCTTGTGAACCAGCCTACCGTTCGAGATACATCCACAGCCTCGCTAAACCTCTCTCTTCCATGTCCCTCCAGCTCCAGCAGAATGCAAGAACCAGTATCCAGTTGTTGCACTGCCTGTGCTAGTGCGATAATTAGCAGATCAACTGGTTCCGTGTGATACGCGGAATTGGCGCGAAGCAGCCATTGACTCGTCCAATCTGCGCTTAACTGTTTGGTCACGGTAGCTGTGTGGCGATTTTCCACCGCTCGGACGTTCGGTGCGTTTCCTCCATTCCAGTCATCAAATATTTCGGTCCAGTAAGATATGCTTGTGGAAGTCAACGAAGCAGCATAGTGTTCCAATTCCTCTGTCCATTGCTGGTAGGATGATGTTTTAGCTGGCAGTACAGCTTCACGACCGTCTTTCTTTGCCGTTAAGATGGTAATCAAGTCCTCCAGTAAGATACGCCAAGAAACACCATCAACTACTAGGTGATGTGCTGTTAGCAGCAACCTTGCGCCTTGACTCCCGAGTTCAAAAAAAATCGCCTTGAACAGCAGATCAGACTGCAAGTCAAATGACGATTTTAATGTACTGCCCGCCGCTTCGATCCTTTCCAGCTGCTGATCATACGACAAGGACGACAAATCCAGTTGTTGCACCTGAAAAGGAAGATCCAGATGAACAGGATTATAAAAAAGAACACGATCATCATTCAGATTTAATCTCAAACTGTCATGCTGAACAATTAGCGCTTGCAGGCCCGATTCTATCATTTCCAATGTAACCGTGGCATCCAGCGACAATAGTACCGATTGATGATAATAATCCTGCTGAGTCAATTGCTGATCAAAAAACCATTCGTGTATGGGAGAACGCTTCAAGACCCCCTCCGCTATTCGATGACGATCTTCCTGGTCTGCGCCTCTATCTTTGACAAGGTAAGCCACCATATCGCCGATTCGCGAATATGTCAGAATATCGTTGAACTTTAGGACATATCCTGCTGTTTTCATTCTGGAAGATAGCTGAATCGCCTTAATGGAATCGCCACCTAATTGAAAAAACTCGTGCTCCAATCGTACAACCGGAATATTCAAAAGCTGTTGCAGCGTGTCGGTTAACAACTGTTGTTCCACTGAATACAGATACTGAAGCTCGTCATTGTTTGACTCCACAGATACTTCTAGCTCCATTATCGGCACTGGTAATTTGGAAAAATCGATTTTACCATTAATCGTTAACGGGATTTCGTTCACTTCAATTAGCTGTGGAATCATATACAACGGCAACTTGGCGGCAAGTTTTGTTTTGATCATTGCTAGTTCTACAGGCGTTTTCATTACCAGATAGGCGCAAAGCTTACTTCGTTGGTCACTCTTACCTGCATTTACAGTCTGTTGATCCGTATGCTCCGCATCGTTCATCCGGTATCCCAGCACGGCTGCATTGGAAATTTCATCAATTTCCAATAATGCCGTTTCGATTTCACCTATTTCAATACGGTACCCATTCAATTTGACCTGACGGTCTTTGCGGCCCATGTATTCCAGATGATTGCGCTCCGTAAAACGGACCAAATCGCCTGTCCGATACATCTTTTGCTGCGAAAGAAACGGATTTGGTACAAAGGCTGCTTCCGACAATTGCTCCCGGTTCCAGTAACCTCTTGCCACTCCTTCACCTGATATGAACAATTCTCCAATGCACCCTGTCGGTACAGGCTGCAAATGCTCATCCAGCACATACAACTGCACATTAGCCGCCGGCTTGCCGATCGGTACAGAAACATCAGTATCCTCTAGGGGGTCATATTTATGAATCATACAGCCTACCGTAGCTTCCGTCGGACCGTATTCATTATAAATATGAATATTTGCACCGAAGCAATCATTTATTTCCTTGGCGATTGAGGTGTTCAGATTCTCACCGCCTACGATCAGGGTGCGTATAGAGCTCTGTGTATACGATTGCTCACGTAGTAAAGACAAATGCGCAGGCGTCAGTTTCAGTACAGTAACCTTGTTATCTCGCAAGATATCATACAATACAAAACCATGGTCTGATTCACTATAAATTCTCAGCTCATGCCCACCTATTAACGGTGTAAAGATAGACGTAACCGTCAAATCAAATGACAATGAAGAATATAAAGCGAAGACTTCCGGTGTTTGCCGCACGTAAACCTTATGAGCCCACCAGATGTAATTCGTCAGATTGCTGTGTTCGATCATAACGCCCTTCGGCTTGCCGGTTGAACCGGAAGTATAAATCATATAAGCAAGTTCACTCGGACCTGCTGACGGTCCGGTAATTGTCCAAACTGCTGCGTCATCTTCATCCTGTTGCTCCGGCCAAAGAATAGTCCCACTGTAATCCACATCTGCTGGCAGTTCCCGATTCAGTACCAAACAGTTTATGGTGCTATCTTGCAAAATATCATTAATTCGACGGCTTGGATATGCATGATCGATAGGCACATAGGCAGCTCCGACTTTCAAAATAGCCAGCACTCCGGCCACCAGCTCCATCGAATGCGTTCCGTACACACCCACCTTGTGCCCGGAACCTATGCCGAGCTGCCGCAAGCGTACACTTAGTCGCAGAACCTGCCGATGCAGTTCCTGATAGTTCCATGTCTTGGTATACATACTAATAGCTATGCGTTCCGGCGTTAATTGCACTTGTTGTTCAAACAACTCCACAACATTGTGGTTTGCGGGATACGATTGCGTTGTATCGTTAAATTCAACCAACAACCTATACCGCTCGTCTTCCGATAAAAGAGAAATTTGCTGAATCATCAGTTGCGGATGATTCATGATTTGCGTAGCGATCCTCATTATTCTATCAAACATTAGATCTATATCCTGTTTGCTGAATATGGCGCATCGATAATCAAATTCCAGCATCAACTCTCCTTCTGCCCATTCCTTTATCACCAACTGCAATGGAAGCTGTTGATAGCCCGAATGCAATTGTATGACCTCGAATGGCTGATCAAGTAATTGATTGCTCGGTACAAATGGATAATAATTGACCGACAGTTGGAACAAGGATTCGTAGCCTCTTTTCTTCAACTGTAAATCCTGCATCAACAAGTCGAACGGATACTTCTGGTGAACATAACCGGTGCGAATTTCGCGCTTGACAGCGGATAACAGCTCCAACACCGCAGCCTCCGGTTGAATATGGAACGGTACGGGCATTGTGCTTGTATACATGCCAATAGTTTGTTTATCTGCTGGACCGGAACGGTTGTATACAGGCAAACCTATCGTTACATCTGTCTGACCATACATTTTGAATATGTAGAGGTTCATTAATAGAACAAAATAATCGTTCAGTGAACAGTTATATTTTTGTGTCCAATCATGTATGGACGAAGTGATTTCCCTGTCCAGCGCATAGGATGCCCGCTGCGCTTCAAGTCGGTCGGAGCCCATATGAAAAACAGGCTCAGGAATCGTCTGAAACTTTTCGTACCAATAAGCACGGTCCTTCGCAAAACGAGGAGATTGTGCATATTTCTGTTCTTGATTTATCAACTGTAAATACGTTTGATCTTCCTGTATCGCATCATCCTCGCCGCGAAATAACCGCTCATAATGGTTGCAAATCTCTGCCGTCAGGAGTGGAAGCGACCAGCCGTCAAAAATCAAATGATGTATCTTGGCAAAAATACCGTAATGTTTCTCATCTAGCCGGTACACTTCAAATCGATAAAGGGGTTGTTGTCCATCTAGCGAAAGCGGCAGACGAAGTTGATTTTGCAACCATTGATCCCACACTTGTTGTGGGTTGGCTTTTGTGCTAAAATCCGTAAACTGCAGCCCGTGCTTACCATCCTTGGATACGGTCTGCATGGGGTCGTCATCTTCCTCTGAGATGACTAACCGAAATACCTGATTGCCAGCGATGACCGACCGAATCGACTGCATCAACATATCCGCGTCTATCTGTCCATAGATATTTGCGATACCACAAATATGATGAATATTAGTATTGGGATATAGTTTTTCGGTATACCAGATTCTCTTCTGAGGATGACTTAGCGGATAATGATAATCAGCATAATGAGGTATGATCACGAATTTTCAAACCTTTCCTTATCAGAATAGGCGCGAGTTCCTGCCGGTTAACTTCTAGAATATAACGTCTGGAATGTTTTTTTGGTCAGTATCTCTCATCAAGATTTTCTCTTCTCTCCTTCGCACCTCGTACCCCCAAAAATTTCTTGTCGGTTGTTTGAAAGATATGGTCCCACAAGGTAATGAAAAAAGAGTAGTTGCACTTATATAGATCATGATGCTTTAAATGGTAGGCGCCGATCGACAGCCATCGGGTGATGATACCCCTTATCCTTGGATTGTGATCGACTACCTTGCCAGCCAAAAACACTTCATAAACATAATGAAATCCTAACAATATGCCCCCTGGAACCGGGTCGATGAAGACGAGGACAATTAAGGGTAACGTCAGAGTAAGCCAAATATCCAGCGAAGCCTTAAAACTTCCGAACCAGAAGAAATAATTTGAAAACTCGGGCCAATTCGAATCCCCATATTTGACACGATGATGTACGATATGAATTTTATATAAGAAATTTTTCTTATGGGGAATATGTGCTAGCCGATGTACGCTGTACGAGTACAGCGTCCAAAGGAAGAAGTATGCAATAACTTTTACAATCACTAACATCATTGTCATCATCCTCTATTTTTATGGATAGCTTCAAAAGACAAAATCATCGAGAAGCCCTGGGAATAATACACAAATCCCGCTTGAGAATTTCGATGCTTGATGGAAAAACTGGAAGCTGCAGATAGGGGACTTGGTTCAGAGAAGAACCCTTTTTCTGGTTAACAATACTTATCTTCTTTAACAATGCTACTTGTGCATGATGATGGGCGAAGTATATGCTCCTGTATTGATAGTCCTACGCATTGACTCTTTCAACTGCAGATCGTTCTTTTACAATCTAATCTCCCGGCATAAGCCATTTTTTTTGTGATAGAGGAAGTATGCAGTCTGCTGCTAAACTTTTGCCATCGAGCCTGTCCCAATAGTTCCGATTGATTGAGAAGTTATATGGCTCACCCTCCATTCCTATGCTTATAATATCCTTCTCATTTAGATATAACGTGTTCAATCTCCTTCTCACTAGTCAATTTCCAATCCGGGTTGTAGATAGTGCTTGTATATCGATCTCCACGATCCGGGAAAACTGTAACTACATTGATTTCGCGGTCGGGTAAATTTTGTGTGAAGTACTTTAAGATAGCTGACATTACAGACCCCGAAGACCCCCCTGCCAAAATAAAATATTCCTTTAGCAAACGCTGGCACATATTAACCGTCTCCAACTCACTAACCATTACATGATCATCAATTTTGGCCTTATTAAGTATCAATGGGTACTTGCTAGATCCAATTCCCGGAATACTCCTTTTTCTAGGTTGTGACCCAAAAATTACCGAACCATAAATATCAACAGCTATAATTCGCGATTCAGGGAAATACTCCTTAATACGGTTAGAAACCCCAGTTATCGTACCCCCTGAACTCACCCCCATGAATACATAATCAATCTTTTTTACAGACTCTATTAGTTCACTAGCCAGTGTATGATAATAAGCCTCGGCATTTAACGGGTTCTCATACTGGTTGATCCAATAAGAGTTGGGAATATTCTCTACCAACTCTTTTACTTTTTTGATCCGATTTAGAAGATATCCCCCATACTCATCTGGTTCCGTGATTTTGAATACTTTATCGCTTAATGCAGAGATCAACATCTCATTGTCAGGCATTGTATTTTTATCAATCACACAATAAAACTTTAATCCTAACCAACGACAAGCCGCCGAAAGAGCAAGTCCAAAATTACCAGAAGAAGACTCAATGATAACTGTGTCTTTGTTTATAGTTCCACATTCTATCAATTTTTCAAGGATATAGGAAGCTGCTCGATCTTTCACACTTCCCGTTGGATTAAACATCTCCAGCTTTGCGAATATATTGAGCTGCTTAAGTTCTGACATCGTAAGTTTTAATAAGGGTGTATTTCCTACAAGATTTAAAATATTATTTTGAATCAAGGCTAGTTCCCCTTTCTAGAGATACTTGAACTGATCACAAATAAACTTGGATATATGTTAACAGTTTGTGTCATATACATACCCAACATTTTGTATGGATAATTCCAACGAATTATCCAAAACACGGTGATTCCCCACCTTTCATTAGCCTGAAGCTGCTTTATTTCAGCAGAAAGCACCTTTATACAGTTCCATAAAATGCGACACCGCAACAATGTCGGATATGCGTTCAAAATCCCATTGACCGGCCCCGTCATGTACAGAAATACAAAGACATATGTTTAAATCGTGGAAGAAAGTAAGTTTGGAAACATAACCGGAAATAAAAGACTACAGCCCCTATGACGACGGTGAATAGCAACTCGCCTACCACATTAACATCGGAACACCGTGACTGAAATGGAAATAAGTAACGCATAAAGATTAAGCATCCCAAGATAAACAAAACAACATATCAATGTCACCAAAGAAATACTGCCTGAAATGATTACATTGATCGATCCGCTAACTTACTTCAGTATCATTATTCAAGACAGCATGTAGTCCGCCTTCCTCCATGTTCTCCAACTTTTGATGGGCAAATTCAATATTTCCCCTATCAGATCCGCTCTTTTCTCATAGACCATATTGCTAGTTAATGTAACAAGCTTGGTAGTTGTATAACGTTGACCATAAGCATACATCAAAATTCCGAGCCCAAAATAAAAAAAGAAGACCGTTCGTCAGATTGTCTTCTCTACCAAATGCCTCCCTCGTAATATCTGAAGATCTGTGAAAATAGTCCATTAACGCAAAAAAACCAGGATTAAACTGTTAGTTCATGACCAACAATCGATGCCTAGTTCTACTTCTAAATGAATTATTAAGTTTCAACTCTTTTCTCTTATACATTAAGCATCAAAGCTCAAAAATCGCCAACGAGCATAGCTTCGCCCGTTCGCGCGAATTCACTCGCACTACATATTACATAGTTTGCAATTAAACACTTAACGTGCCTTAACAACGATTAAGTATTTTACTTCAAAAGTTAAGTCCTATCTCTGACATGGTCTATCTAATCTAATTAAAAATACATAACAAAAAATAACATAATATCCCTCATAAGTCAACTACCAATAAAAATGGGATATTCAATAATATCATGAACGAATAGTGTCTTTGTCTTTGTCTTTCACGATCACTATTAGAAAATCTCGAGTTAATAGATGAGAAACATGATGCCAGCCACTTCTCAGAGTTAGCTCAATAAATCTTAGCCATGTAGTACTCGTCTACAAATCTATCATCAATTATTACCGAATTTTTCTTTACCCCTTCTACTTCAAATCCCATCTTCTTATATAATTTTATTCCATTATCATTATGCGTCATAACTGTTAGTTCCACTCGCGTAATATTGGTTGCTAATCTCCACTTCTCCATAGCTTTAAATAAATCAGTTCCAATTCCTTTACCAGTAAAATCATTTGATATTCCAATAACGATATACGCTCTATGTTTTATTCTCTTTGCGTGTCCTCCAATTACCGTTAAATGTCCGACTATTCTATCGTTGTACTCTGCAACAAAGATATTTGAATTATCAGATTCAAGAAACGACGTAATCACCTTTAATTGTTGATTTTCATCCACTTCTCTTTCGTTAGGCTCAAATAACATATATTTCGTTTCTTTATCTAATTGTTTATGCAAAACAACTAATGGACTTGCATCTTTTTGCGTTACTTCCCTTATGACCATCTTTTTATTACTCCTTTTCTCAAATGTCTTTCGACTGGTTTCATATAACGCTCTTGTATTCACGACGTCGAGAGGCTTAAGGTATGAAAAGATAGGTGAGGCCATCCGATCGAACCGGCTGCGCGAAGCGCAGTTGCCTCGCAGATGTGTCCACCTGATCCCGAGTGCCGAGTGGCCCGAAGCGTGAATATGTTGTTGTACGCAGTTCCTAACTTTCCTGATAAGCTTTCAACTGTTCTTTGCCTTTATCGTCTTTAGTTAATATGTTATATATTTTTTCTTGATCCCATGTTGATATTGCATAGTC
>NZ_MAIS01000236.1:0-1254 GCF_001680695.1 Paenibacillus sp. KS1
AGCAGCCGCTTAAGAGAGACATGATCGTCAGCAGCATAATTACGGTCTTCCCACTCTTTAACACGTTTCTACACTCCCTATTTCCCTTTATCCTTGTTTGCAGATTCTCGCACTTTTAAGAGCAGTTCCTGCACTTTTACCTCCAACGCGGCAGCTGCTTCATCAACTGACTTCTCGTTCGCAACTACGGCCAACAGCTCCTCACGAAGCGGTTTATAAAATAATCTGAGGAACTCGAATGGAAGACTTTCATAAAGGCTGCTCTCCTGCCTGATCTTCGGTATATAAAATGCATCCGTACTCCTGCCCTTGATATCCTTCATATAACCGTTACGTGAAGGAAGCTTGCCTTCCAGTGTCCGCGAACGGGCCTGCGCCATCTCCGGACCATTCACGAATTTGACGAATTCCCAGGCTGCCCGCTTGTTGGCTGAGTCAGCCGCAATTGCATAGATGGGGGAAAAGGTAATAGATGAAGAATCCATTGCAGGATCTACCGGAGCCGTAACTACATTCCAATCTTGCTTAGTGAATACAAGCTCCCGTGTTTTGTAAGCACTGCTTATCATCATAGCAGCTTGATCTCTAAGTTTTTGAGAGTAAGTTTGGCCTTCAGGATGCAAAAATACAGATTTGCTGCGTACAGCATCCGTTACCTGCTTGATGGCTTTTTTCCAGCCATCTGAGTTCAGAAGCACCTTCTCTCCCTTCGGGTCGAGCAGCTTCAATCCGGAGGAATCGGCAATTTTGTACAAAATGAATCCTATATCCCCAGACCATTCATAGAACCCGTACACCTTATTTTCTCCGCTTCCGATATTGGCAAATCTCGCTGACAAATCAAACATTTCCTGCCAGGTCATATTGTTCTTCGGCGGTTCGATTTGATGCTCCTTGAACAACGCTGCGTTATAGTACAAAACATCCCTGTCTACATAAGGAGTAAGCCCATATAGCTTGCCGTTGCCTAAGCTTTTGATTTTATCGATCAGCCCTGGCAAAAAGCCCTTCATATCATAGTCGTCCTGCCGGATCATTTCTTCCAATTCGTATAACCTGCCAGCTTCAGCAAATGATTTAAACGTTTTCGCATCACCCAGCTTTATTACGTCTGCACCGGAGTTCTCCAACAGCTTTTTTATTTCCGTATCCCAATCCTCTGCACGAATCGTTTTCCCTAGATTTTGAAGCACCTGAGTCTCGGGGATAACCTCGACCTCAATCTGCGGATATTTCATATGAAAATACTTCCCG
>NZ_MAIS01000200.1:0-2227 GCF_001680695.1 Paenibacillus sp. KS1
TTTCGTTCACCGCGTCTCTCAGCGGCGACTTTTATATCTTATCATCTAACGAACTTGAAGTCAACAACTTTTTTTAATTTGTTTTCTTCGTTCGATTGACTGCCTCCTAATGAAGCAGGAATTAGAATATATCATATTTCGAAGGTAGAATGCAAGACTTTTTTGAAATAATTTTAAATCCTTTATTTCATGTCCTCCAATCCTCTTCTTTCTATCCTCTGTACCTACTCCTCGGTTAAAATGTTGTTCAGCATTGTAATGAATGCTTTAGCTGCTGGCGACAGATGCTTGTTTTAGTAATGAACATATTGAACCCCTCTCTCAAACTTCACTTCATCTATGGGAATACAACTAGCAGTCCGCTAGCAATCTCCTGCATCTTCATTAATTCAGATACTGCTGCTATGCAAGTCCATGAATAACGCCCTGCTTTATTCCTTCCAAGCTGCTGATTTCAATCGTATTGGATATCGAGATGCCTGCCTGTTCGAACTTCATATCGAGGAATTGCCTTGTTGCCGACTTATCCGGCTTCATAAGGAAGGTCACATTTTGAAGATCATATAACGTACATCTCTCCTCTTATGAACCACACGGTGATCTGGACGTGCAATGAGAACGAGGCGATCCTGATATAACGCGCAAGTCTGATACCGTGCTTCATTGACTTCTATTTGATCGGACAACACGAGAAATTCAATGCTGTTGGATTCCAATTGATGAACCAGCTGCTATGAGGATATAATCTTCATCTTAGATTCAAGCCTACCCAGGTGCGGCCCCATCGAAGCACTTGGAGTCGGAATCGATATTCAGCCTGGAGATGTCGTTCTTCGCTGCAATTTTGCCACTGTAGAAGCCGGTGTTGTGCTGGATCGAAGCGATGGCCGCATACGGGAACATACGGACAAACTTGCTGAATCCATTTCGGGAATAGAAGTAGCCAAGGGCATCTATGCTTACTGCAAGCCTGCGACTGAACATCGTGCTGTGCTTGTGCTGCGTGGTCAGGGCTTAAGTGATCAAATCAGTGATTCTGACCCGAAAGCGCCGAACGATGGCAAACCGTATCTTCCTGTTCAGCCGTTGGAATTACATTAGAAGCACGACGCACTGCTGCTGCAGTCAACCGCTTCTTTGGAATCTCTTCTCGGATCTTGTCATCGTATCCTGCGAATGAGGAGCGAGTAGCTAATGGATTGCTGCCTGCCAACTTCATTCTTACCCGTGGTGCAGGTAGTATGATTGAACTTGAGACCATTGCTTCAAAGATGTATTTCCGAGGTTGCTGCATTGCTGCCGAAAGCACCGTTCTTGGGGTAGCGAAGCTAGCCGGGTACACAACCATTACAGATATAAGAATGACAGGAAGTATGGATAATGATGTTGAACTGAAAGCAAAACTTGCACTTGAACAGATTGTCCATCATGACATTTTCTATGTTCATCTTAAAGCTCCAGATGTGATGGGGCTGATGATGAACCACTAAAAAGGCTCAATCCCTAGAAATGTTTGATAGAAATGTTGGCATAAACGCTGATCAACTATCAGAGGATGTATACCTAGCACTGGCCGCTGATCATTCTACTCCTTCTGAGGTTAAGGAGCATACTGGAGAGCCAGTTCCCGTCGTTATCTATGGACCAAGCATTCGAAGAGATCGAGTCGCCTCTTATAATGAAACGGACTGTGCCCATGGTGCACTTGGCCGGATGTCTGGTTCCGAGTTCGTCCGAACCTTGCATGGTTAATGGGGTATGTCGAAAAACAAGGAAACTGAGTTGAAAAATTCAAGATGCTGTCTTTAACAAATTAAATCGCAAGGGCTCTCATTTCTATTGCTGCAGCCCCCACTCTTTTTAAGTGGTGGGGGGTTGCTATATAGAATAGCATTCGTGAACGTCCCATTAATCATCTGTTTCTTTTATATATAAGAAATATGTATCCAAATCATAGGGAATAGTCACTTCAATAGACATTCTGTCAATTCGCCTCCTTAAGCGAGAAACCTGTACTAGTCCATCGAAATTGCATTAATAGCTCTTAACTACTTTATACATCTTCGATCACACTTACCGTTATTGCTTCCTTCGATGTACCTTAGAATCAGTCTCCCTACACTATTGAAATACATGTGTGAGTAGAACATTCTACAGCCATGGCTCCATTGGAGCTCACCTTGTTGAATGTGTTCTTGCATTTATGGCTGCTGTCTCCACGCTGGTA
>NZ_MAIS01000351.1:0-314 GCF_001680695.1 Paenibacillus sp. KS1
TCCCCTGGCCGTAAAATAAAAGTAACCATTTTCCCCTTGTACAGGCTTTACAATGCTTTTATAAGAAAACGTCACCGCATAGGTTGTATTTTTTTCAAAATATACTTTATTCGCGTTAGTATAAATTGCATCTTTCCACTCTTCTTTTGGAGAGGATTCCACGTACACAGAATGCTTTCCCGTGATGATATGCTGCGGGTCACTTGTTATCCTACCTGATCCCGCTATGTAATTTGTTTGGTTCAAGTCTCCACTTTCGAATGACTCACTTAACTTCTGAATACTTATATCATCTAGGGATAACGCCCCTCCGT
>NZ_MAIS01000363.1:0-292 GCF_001680695.1 Paenibacillus sp. KS1
CAAGCTGTTGATCGATTCGGATGGTTGGAAAGAAGCGATGAAGATGACGGCAGATGCAGTCCGCAATCATGCGGCTTATGCTCCTCCTCCAATGAAGGAAGGCGAACAGCTTGATGGATACGATGACGCCGACTATGAGAAACATAGAGACTACTTGAAGCAGTACAGCCGATCTAACGAGATGTTCTACATGGGTCAAGCCGCAATGACGATTCAAGCGCCGTGGTTTGCTTCCTTCTTGCGGGATATTCCCTACTACTCCAAGACACCGGAGATCGACTGGGGCATCGCG
>NZ_MAIS01000069.1:0-33863 GCF_001680695.1 Paenibacillus sp. KS1
CAAAAGCGGACTTTTTGAACAACCTCTATATGAGCAGCGTCTATCTGCCAGATTCTCGCGATCTACTGCTCTAAACAAGTCTTGTCCTGCATACAATGTGTCAATATGCGTATTGTACAGGCTGCGTTCACTTGGATCGCTTGATGTTTCCAATTCATGATTGTGTACAGGAGGGGAGAACGGTGACGATTGATAAGTTCGTAGCGAGTATGGCGGGACTGCGCTTTCTGTCTGGATCTCTGGAGATTGCTGTAGCCCTCATTATGTTGAAAGTAAATGATACCGAGAAGGCGCTTGCCGTTAATTCATTGCTCGCTCTTGTAGGGCCGCTCGTGCTTATTACAACGACCACAATTGGGCTGATAGGCATAGCAGACAAGTTGAACTGGACGAAGATTGCCTGGATTGTTGCTGGTGTTACATGCTTGCTTATCGGCATTTTGAAGAAGTAGTGGACGGGGGTATAGGGATCAATCGGTACTAGTCCCACCGAGGTGCATATTTGCCGGACAAGGGTCATACATATGGGATACACAAGGTAGCACCTTATTTCCCTTAAAATAATGAGGATGACCCAAGGAGGATGGGAGAGATGAATGTATACAGCTGGTCAGCGGTGCTGCCTCCCGCGCTTCGTTCTATCTTGCTGCACTTGCCTGAACGCATCTTAGGTGAATTGGAAGAAGTGAGAATCCGACAAGAGCGCCCGCTAGAAGTCAGTGCAGCGGGGGAATTTTATTTTGTGACTAGGGAAGGCACATTGACTGATAAGCCTGATACAGCCTATCGTCCCAACCGCGAGGATAGCCTTCAATTGCTTGACTATGTAACGAATCATTCTCTGTATACGATGGAGGAAGAGCTTCGGCGTGGATTCATTACGGTAGCTGGTGGACATCGAATTGGACTAGCGGGTCGGACTGTGCTGACGCAAGGAAGGGTTAGTCATCTTCGGGATATAACGGGCTTCAACTTGCGTATTGCCCGAGAAGTAATGGGCATAGCCGACGACATTATTCCACAACTGCTTGATTTCAAGCATCGGACAATCCATAGCACACTTGTCGTATCCCCTCCACAGCATGGGAAGACAACCTTGCTGCGAGATATGGCTCGGGCTATCTCCTCTGGCTGCTGGAATCATCCACAGGCGCTCTGGAAGGCGCTTAAGGTAGGCATTGTAGATGAGCGTTCTGAAATTGCCGGTTGTACGAAGGGAGTGCCTAGTTACCATCTTGGCTATCGAACAGATGTCATAGATGGGTGCCCGAAGGCGGAAGGATTAATGATGTTTATTCGTTCTATGTCTCCCGATGTGCTTGTTGTGGATGAATTCGGCAGAGAAGAAGATTACGAGGCGATGCGAGAGGCCATACATGCTGGCGTAAGGATGATCGCATCTGTTCATGGATCGGACGCAGAGGATGTGATTCGACGTCCTGGAATGGCATCCTTGCTTGATGGAGGGGGATTTACTCGGGTTGTTACGCTGCGGAGGACAGCTAGACAGTGGCAGCGGAAGGTGTACGACGGCAAGCTGCGAGCGCTTCAGCCCAGCATCGTAGCGAATGTGCAGGGAGGAGGTGGGTACCACGTATAAATTGCTAGGAGCAGCAATTCTCGTTGCGGCTGCAGCGGGGATAGGATGGGTACAAGCAGCTGCATATGCAGCGAGACCGAAGCAGCTTCGGCTGCTGCACCATGCACTGGCTCGATTGGAAACCGCAATAATATACGGGCACACCCCGCTATCGGCAGCATTTCACGATATTGCACAGCAAATGCCCCCTGTACTGCGCGATATATTCCTCAGCGCATCACAAGCAATGGAACATTCCGCAGCACAATCATTTACGGCAAGGGAAGCTTGGGAGCAAGCGTGGGAACGATATGGCAGCAATACCTCGCTAACGAAGGAAGACCTCCGAATTATTAAGGAACTTGGGTTTACGCT
The DNA here is from genome assembly GCF_001680695.1 of Paenibacillus sp. KS1. Classification (NCBI taxonomy): domain Bacteria; kingdom Bacillati; phylum Bacillota; class Bacilli; order Caryophanales; family Paenibacillaceae; genus Paenibacillus; species Paenibacillus sp. KS1. The sequence goes on from NZ_MAIS01000069.1 coordinate 1,955, forward strand.
TGGAATTAGTGATCGAGAGGATCAGAGCAAGCATATCAAGCTTGCGATTAAGCAGCTGGAGCAAGAGGAGTGGAGCGCTCGGGAAGATCATAGCCGCTATGGCAAAATGACTCGCAGTCTTGGTGTGCTAGCTGGTTTGCTCGTTGTAATTTTGATGTATTGAGGTGCCAGAAGATGAATGTAGATGTCAGCGCCATTTTTCAAATTGCCGGAATCGGTATTATCATCGCGATGATTCACACCGTGCTGAAGCAAATGGGAAAGGAAGATATGGCTCATTGGGTGACGGTCATCGGCTTTGTTGTGGTCTTGTTCATGGTCGTTCGCTTGCTGGATCACTTATTCCAAGAGATTAAAACCATCTTCTTGTTTCAATAAAATAACGGTAGGTATACAGGTCAGGTGATTTCGTGGAAATCATTCAAGTTGTAGGACTCGGACTTTTGGCGACCATTCTAGTATTGGTTGTCAAAGAGCAGAAGCCGATGTTTGCGTTTATCATTTCAACCTTTGCTGGAATCGCCATTTTTCTATTCTTGATTGGGAAGATCGAAGTCGTCATTCAAGTGCTGGAGGACTTGGCCGATCGCTCGGGAATTCAGCCCATTTATTTGAAGACGATATTGAAAATGATTGGCATCGCCTACATCGCGGAGTTCGGCGCTCAAATTGTTCGGGATGCAGGACAGGATGGGATTGCATCCAAGATTGAACTTGCCGGGAAGGTGCTGATTATGGTACTGGCTATCCCGATCATAAGCGTCATTATAGAGACTGTAATGAAGCTTCTTCCTGCTTAACGTGAGGTAAGGTGGAGTGCGAATGAACCGAATTCAATTGCAAGAACGGCATTGGAACATGGTCTATAGGAAGCGGGTATGGCTCCTGTTGCTGCTGTGCGTGTTGTTCGCTAGTGTGGGTACGGCATTCGCTGCTCCTGCGATAGAAGACAAGCAGGTGACACAGCCGCAGCAGCTGCAAGAAGAAGCGCCCGCAAGACCCGCCGCAACAGAAGCATGGATCGAGCAGCAGACGAAGCGATTACAGACGAGCGAAGTGGAGCGATACTGGAATGATCTGCTCGTCAAGTATGGGGGCTACTTTCCTAGAGATGCCATGCCAGATTTTGTTGATTTGCTGCTTCCTGGCGGTGAGAAGCTGACAGTCAGCAATGTGTTCAAGGCTATCGGGAAATTTATGCTGCAAGAAGTGTTTATGAACGGCAAGTTAATTGTCACGATTGTCATACTCGTCGTATTCAGCATGGTGCTGGAAACGTTGCAGACCGCCTTCGAGCGCAACACAGTCAGCAAAATTGCCTACACGATTTCTTACATGGTCATCATTATTCTGGCTATTAACAGCTTCCAGATCGCAATCGGCTTCGCCAAGGAAGCAATATCAAGCATGATTAACTTTATGATGGCGATGGTGCCCTTGCTTCTAACCCTGCTGGCTTCAATGGGGAATGTTGTGACCGTTACAGTCATGCATCCGCTCATCATCTTTATGGTTCATTTGGTCGGAACACTGATCTATGTCGGTGTATTTCCGCTTCTATTCTTCTCAGCAATTCTGCATATTGTCAGTTCCATATCTGACAAATACAAGGTGACTCAACTGGCGAACTTGATGCGGAGCATCAGTGTGGGATTGCTAGGTGTTCTGTTAACGATCTTTCTGGGCGTGATCTCCGTGCAAGGAGCTACGAGCTCAGTCACTGATGGGGTATCTATTCGAACAGCCAAGTATATAACCGGCAATTTCGTTCCTGTAATTGGACGCGCATTCTCAGATGCAACGGATACCGTCATTTCGGCATCGCTGCTCGTAAAAAATGCGGTTGGGTTGTCAGGTGTCATTATTTTGCTGTTTTTATGTGCCTTCCCGGCAATCAAAATATTGACGCTTGCATTAATCTATAACGCCTCGGCAGCCATTATGCAGCCGTTAGGAGATTCCCCTGTGCTTGGGTGCCTGAAGACGATCGGCAAGAGCATGATCTATGTGTTTGCGGCTCTAGCTGCGGTCGGTCTCATGTTCTTTCTAGCAATTACGATTCTCATTACGGCAGGCAATGTGACGGTTATGATGCGCTAGGCCGCGCGGATGAAATGGAGTGAACGAAATGAGCTGGTTAAGTCAATGGATGAAAGAGATCATCATGATAATTCTACTGGCAACGTTCATTGATCTGCTTCTGCCCAATCGCTCGATGCAGCGATACGTCAAGCTAATGCTTAGCTTAATTATTTTACTAACCTTATTATCACCTGTCCTTAAGCTGTTCGATGCAAGACTGGCAGATCAATTAGCAAGCGAATGGAGCTCTACGTTGTCATCCACGTTAACCGCAGAGCGAAATCAGTCAACGAGCGTAAACGAAATCCGAAGACAAGGAGAGTTGCTAGCCCGTGAGCAGGAAGGCAGTGCGCTGCGGCTTGCAGAAGCGGAAATTGGCAGTCAGATGAAGGAACAGCTTGCGCTTGCCTTTCGTCACAGTGTTCAAAATGCCAACGGTACGAAGAGGAACATCTCGGAGGAACAGGTACAAGTGGAGCAGTTGCAAGTCAAGCTTACCCGCAATGCGAAGGGGGAACCAATCATTGAACGGATAGAGCTTGCTCTTTCTGCCGGACAGGCTGCTGTGAGCGAAACCGATTCTATAGATTTCGTTAAAACTGACGGCACAGTGGAGGCTGTGAAGCCGGTTCATCAAGTACAGATTCAATCAGGCTTGATTGGACAAGAGGGCCCGGAGACGGGACAGTCTCAGCAATTCAAGGAAATCCTAGCATCAGGATACTCTGAACAGCTGGGGGAAGAGGCCGAACAGTATCGCAGCAAGGTTACGAATCAAGCGATGCGCTCACTGATGACCTCTTGGATTGTGAATGCGGAGCAAATCAAGGTGGAGTGGAAACGAGCTGAACCAAAGCTGTAGGACAGCCATCCTTTGGTCATGCGCTCAAGCAGGTGGAAATCATGAAAAAACAAGCATATTTTCTATACGGTAGCATATAGGTGAAATAGGACAAGTAAGACAAGTCCATTCGGTAACGAAGGAGTCGATCATGTTGGCGAAATGGTTGCAGCAGATTGAAACGTGGATCGGAAAAGGCAGCAACGGTTCCAAGCGCGTCCGTTCGTTCCGCTGGCTGCTCCTGCTCGGTCTTGTCGGCGCAGCGCTCATATTGTTCGGCTCGTTCCAGCCTCAGGGAAGCGGCGGAGGGTGGTTCGGGGGCAAAGGCAGCGCAGACAAAGAGCCGCCGGCTGTCGGGGCCTTTGACTCGATGGAAACCAAGAATTCATCTGATAAGGCTTCATCGAATGTATTCGAGTCCATTGAGCAGTCATTTGAAGCACGCGTCAAAGGCATTCTGGAGGGAATTGTCGGCGTCGGACAAGTTGATGTGCTTGTCACGATCGACTCCACAGAGGAACTGATTGTTCAGCGCAACTTCAAGGACAATCAGCAGCAGACCGAAGAGACAGATTCGAACGGCGGCAAGCGGCACACTACCCAATACACGCGCGATGGTCAAATCGTGACGCTGGAATCATCGGGCAATCAAGCTCCAATCGTGACGAAGCGCATTAAGCCGAAAGTGCGGGGAGTCATAGTCGTTGCGAAAGGGGCAGAGAATGCGACGGTGAAGAAGATGGTCGTCGATGCTGTCGAGAAAGGCTTGAATGTACCGGCTTATCGGATATCGGTCGTTCCACGCAAGATTGCTCAATAAGTAAGATTGAACGAGAACTGAATGAACATTAGGAGGTAATGAAGAATGAATACGAAAAGACAGACGATATGGTTAGTGTCTATGCTGAGCTTGATGGTCGTATTGTCCGCATATTATTTGTTCACGGAGGACACAACAGCTCCAGCGAAGCAAACGGTAGACAATGTACGTTCAGAACAGACGTTGAAAGGTGATGCAACAGAAGTTGGGCAATTGCCTGAAATCAAAGTAACTGAGGTATCTACAGGGCATGGAGCTGATCCAAGCGTCAATGGCAAGGACGCTGCATCCGAAGCTAAGGAGAACAGCAGCAAGAGTGACGGAACTAATCCTTCTGCGACAAGCACTGGCAAGGACGATGAAGCCAAGAATGCTGGAAATGAGACTAGCGCTGCTGCGAAGGAAGACCAAGAGAAGGCGATGCTGGACAAGGTTGAAGCAGAAGGTGTTATGAAGCGGAGCTCTATTGAAGAACTGCAAATGCAGCGTGCAGAGAAGTATCAGCAAGAGATGGAGAAACTCATGAGTGACCTGAACTCAACAAGCAGTGAGAAGACTGCTGCAGTCCATGACGAAATGGGCAAGCTGGAAGAGCATGAGACGAAATTATCAAACCTGGAAACGGAGCTGCAGAAGCAGTATCAGAGTGCAGTCATCACACAGGATAATGATAAATATCAAGTGCTTGTGCAGAGCAATAAGCTTGAAGCCAAAGATGCTGTTGAAATAGTAGATAAAGTCATGAAGGACTTGAATGTGACACAAGATAAGATTGTTGTAGAATATGTCAGTGAATAGCGAATGTACTCGAATCTAGCCCAGTTGCAAACTGGGCTCTTTCCATTTGGAACGATTATGTTATAATACTAACGTCTGTAGATTGTCCTTTTTTGAAGGTTGTTCAAAAAGACAGCTTATTTTTGAGAAAGCAACGGAAGGTCTCTCAGCATGGAATCTAGCATTCAATCACAAGGATTGTCGCATCGAATATGTTATTTCTTCTGCGGCAACACGGCACTCTGCTATGCATGCAGCTTAACAGCTACTTGTGCGCACTGCTGAACAGATTCGGTATTATATTCTGCATAGACAGCATGCGCTGAGCGTCCTTGCGGATCTCTGTTGCGGAATACCGCTCCCTTTTTGGACATGTATTTGCAGTATGAAACTACCTTGCTATAAGAGACTTATCAATTGTCACGAGGAGTGAAACATGTTGTTCAAGATTGGCGAAATCAAAGAACTGATCAAGCTGTTGGACCAAACTTCCGTGCAGGAATTGGAAATCGAGAACGAAGGTTATCGTCTTTCCATTCGCAAGCCCGGCAAGACTGAAGTCATTAGTGTTCAGCCAGCTCCTGCACAGCCTACATATACCCCGGTTCCAACTGTACCTGCACAGCCAGCAGCTGCAGTTGAGACAGCTCCTGCACAGCCAGCTGTAGATGTTGTTGCCGACACGAAGGAGCAGGCGGGATTGCATAAGATTGTGTCTCCGATGGTAGGTACATTCTATCGTGCTTCTTCACCAGACACGCCTCCATTTGTGAATACGGGAGATAAAATTAACGAGAAATCGGTCGTATGTATCTTGGAAGCGATGAAGCTGATGAATGAACTCTTAGCTGAAGTCAAAGGCGAAATTGTTGAGATTCTTGTAGAAAATGGCCAGTTGGTTGAGTTCGGCCAGCCTTTATTCTTGGTGAAGCTGGATTAGTGGATGCTAACATCCCGAACAGATGTAAAGCCAAGGAGGTTTAAAACATTGAAATTTCAGAAGATTCTAATTGCTAACCGTGGTGAAATCGCTGTTCGTATCATTCGTGCTTGCCGAGAACTTGGAATTACAACGGTTGCAGTCTACTCGGAAGCCGATCGTGATTCACTTCATGTACGTCTTGCAGATGAAGCGTACTGTATTGGCCCTACATCTTCCAAGGACAGTTACTTGAACTTTACGAATATAATGAGTGTTGCTACATTGACAGAATGTGATGCAGTACATCCTGGCTATGGTTTTTTGGCGGAGAATGCTGACTTTGCTGATATTTGCGAGTCATGCGGCATTACATTCATTGGTCCTTCTTCCGATGCGATTGAGCGTATGGGAGACAAGGCTGTAGCGAAGCAGACGATGAAGGATGCAGGAGTTCCTGTCATTCCTGGTTCCGACGGTCTCGTTGAGAATATCGAAGAAGCTCTTATGATCGCACGCGATATCGGTTATCCTGTCATCATTAAGGCAACTGCCGGCGGCGGTGGCAAAGGGATCCGAATTGCGGATGATGAAGAGATGCTGGTCAAGCAAATTACGACAGCACAACAGGAAGCGGAGAGAGCCTTCGGTAATGCCGGCGTTTATTTGGAGAAGTATTTGACGGGCATGAAGCATGTTGAAATCCAAATTATCGCAGACAAGCATGGTAATGCAGCATATCTAGGCGAACGTGACTGCTCCGTGCAGCGCAGACGTCAGAAGCTGGTTGAGGAAGCTCCATGTCCAGTGCTGACGCCAGATATTCGTATGAAGATGGGCGAGGCAGCTGTACGCGCAGCACTCGCTGTTGACTACTCGGGTGCAGGTACTTTGGAGTTTCTGTTCGGTCCAGACGGCAATTTCTACTTCATGGAGATGAATACTCGTATTCAGGTTGAACATCCTGTTACCGAGATGATAACTGGAATTGACCTTATTCAAGAGATGATCCATGTAGCGGAAGGCAATCCATTATCGTTCCGACAAGAGGATGTTCAGCTTAAAGGATGGGCGATTGAGTGCCGTGTTAACGCAGAAGATCCTGATCGCAACTTTATGCCTTCCGCAGGGCAAATTCAATTCTATTTGCCTCCGGGAGGAGCGGGTGTACGTGTGGATAGCGCAGCATATCCAGGTTGTGTGATTTCTCCGCACTATGATTCCATGATTGCGAAGCTGATCGTGTGGGCTCCTACTCGCGAACAAGCGATTGAACGTATGAAGCGTGCACTTGCGGAGTTCGCGATAGAAGGTATTCATACAACAATTCCGTTCCATCAACGGTTGCTGCGGCATCCGAAGTTCGAGCAAGGGGATTTCGATATTAAGTTCCTGGAAGAGCATGAAGTCTAGAACGTCATCATGAGTAATTTGTCATAAAAATAGACAAATGCTATAGTTATGATTATGACGGACAAGAACTGCCTCTTTTCAAAAAATAATGAGGAGTGTGTAACGGATGAATCAGACGATTATTCCGGAATTTGAGCGTACTGATCTTGGCAATATTCAGATTGCTCCTGACGTGATTGCAGTGATCGCTGGTCTAGCTACTATTGAAGTAGAAGGTGTAGCGGGTATGAGCGGTGGCTTTGCAGGCGGTATTGCTGAATTACTTGGCCGTAAGAACTTGTCCAAAGGCGTTAAGGTTGAAGTTGGACAACGTGAAGCTGCAGTAGATGTGAACATCATCGTAGAATATGGTCGCCGCATTCCTGTGATTGCTGATGAGATTCAGCAGAACGTAAAGCGCTCCATTGAGATGATGACAGGTCTTCATGTTGTTGAAGTGAACGTGCATGTGCATGACGTGCATTTTAAATCGCAAGAGAAACCGGAAGAAACGGAAGTATCTACGCGAGTGAAATAATGATGGCAGTAAACCCCCTCCTGGTGGTAGGGGGTTTACTGCCATTCCATGAGGAGGATCGTCAAGCGTGAGCAGAATTGTAGACAGACTGTTGTTGTTTGTGTATAGTTTGGTCATTGGTTCGTTATCGGTAGCAGCCATTTTAGCTGCATTAGGCTTCATTCCCGAGCGGCTTGATCCAACTCAGCCTCTATGGCTGCAAACAACAGTAATAGCGGTTGCGGCCGTTATTTTATTGCTTAGCGTCCGCTTCGTTTACGTTTCTATCCGTCGTGAGCGGAAGTCAATGTCATCGATTGATCAACGCACCGATATTGGTGATATTAAGATATCGATAGAAACGATCGAGAACGTGGCGTTGAAGGCAGCGTCGCGCGTCCGTGGTGTTAAGGACTTAAAGGCACGAATCCGCACCAATGAATCAGGGCTCGATATCACGATTCGCACCGTTGTGGACGGGGAGACGGCGATACCAAGCATGACGGAGGATGTTCAACGCCAGGTTCGCGATTATGTGCAGGAAATTACCGGAATACCGGTTTCTTACGTTTCGGTATACGTTGCAAATATTGTGCAGACGCAAACCTTTAAAGCGCGCGTTGAATAGGTGGTGAGCTGTCCGATGTGGAAGGAAATATGGGAGAGTCACGGCGGACGTCTACTCGGCGTCACGGCGGGCATTTTTTTTGGCATCTTGTATCTAATTGTTGGTTTTTGGGATATGCTATTTTTTGCACTTCTTGTATTCATCGGATTTGCAATCGGCAGACAGCGGGATCTGAAATTAGGCCCCTTGTTCCCATTTCAGCGAATTGGAATGTGGATGTCTGAACGTTGGAGAAGGTTGAAGTAGTCCTATGGACGCTCCGAACGACTGCTTGACCGCCGGTTCTGGCCGACGGAAGGGAATCGGGGGGCTTCATAGGATTTTTTTCACAAATAAATCGTAAGTAGATGCATCGAAGTGCTTAAGATCGTAGTAACGTTGGCAATTGCCTTAATGAACAGTAGAGTGCATGCGCTAGTGATATTGAAGGAATACGAATTCGACATGTCGGATGCTTTACATGCAGGAGGATAAATCATGAAAAGACGCATCGCCAGAGAAATGGCTATTCAAAGTTTGTATCAGCTTGAAATGACAGAGGTAACGCCACATCAGGCTGTTGCTATGATTGTGCAAGAGTCTGCACAAGACAATGAAATTGGTGTTAAGCATGAGCATGCGGAAGCCATGCATGCTCATGTATTGGAATGGGTACGAGCTACATGGGAGCATCACGTTGAGATCGACGAGCTTCTGGCACGTTATTTGAAAGGGTGGCACGTTGAGCGTTTGTCCAGAGTGGATAGACAGATCCTTCGTCTGGCTACGTACGAAATGAAATATCGCGATGATGTCCCTCCTAAAGTAGCGATCAATGAGGCCATCAATTTGGCGAAGCACTTTGGTACGGACGAGTCCGGGAAATTCGTCAATGGAGTTCTAGGGCAGATGATGCGTGATATGGACGGAGCTTCTACTGCGGAAGCTGCAAAGGAAGAAACAACAGAAGAATAGAAGCAAGTTCAGCTTGGATGACAATGTCGAGTATTCGGATGGAGGCGCAGAGAATGATAACAGCAACTTTATTGGATGGTAAGGCATTATCTCGTACAATTCGTGAGGAGATTACGGCGGAGACCGTTGGGCTGAAGGACAAGGGGATACAGCCAGGGCTGGCTGTCGTTCTCGTTGGTGAAGACGCTGCTTCGCAAGTATATGTGAACAGCAAGCATAAGACATGCTTGGAGCTGGGCTTCAATTCGGAAGTACATCGTCTTCCGGCAAATACGTCTCAGGAAGAGCTGCTGGCTCTTGTTCATCGCTTGAATGAAGAACCTTCCATTCACGGAATTCTTGTGCAGCTTCCGCTGCCGAAGCATATTGATGAGAAGGCTGTCATCGATGCAATTGCCGTTGAGAAGGATGTGGATGGATTCCATCCTGTCAGTGTCGGTAATATGGTCATCGGGGATGACTCTTTATTGCCTTGTACGCCAGCAGGCATTATGGAAATGCTGAAACGCAACCAGATTGACGTTGCTGGCAAGCACGCTGTTGTTATTGGGCGAAGCAACATTGTAGGCAAACCCATATCTCTCCTTCTTCAACGTGAGAATGCAACAGTTACGATGTGCCATTCTCGGACTGTCAATATGAAGGAGATTACGAAACAGGCAGACATTTTGGTTGTTGCGATTGGTCGCGCTAACTTCGTGGATCGTTCTTATATTAAGCCAGGTGCAGTCATTATCGATGTGGGCATGAACCGCCTTGAGAACGGTAAGCTGGCTGGAGATGTTGACTTTGAGGACGTGAAGGAAATTTGCGGCCCGATTACACCTGTACCAGGCGGTGTAGGACCAATGACAATTACTATGCTCATGTTCAATACACTCAAGGCCGCCAAACGAATACATCACATTGCGCACAACGAATAGTTGTGCGCTGTCTGTCATTGGGAACGAAAGGGGGCAGACAATGTGTCCGACGATGCACGAATATTATCAATTAAAGAAGTGAACCGCTATATCCGCATGAAGATGGAAGGCGATCCGAGGCTTCAGGATGTATGGCTTCGTGGAGAGATATCGAACTTCACACATCATTCAAGCGGGCATATGTATTTCACATTGAAGGATTCGGATAGCCGTATACGTACGATTATGTTTGCTTCGCACAATCAGAAGCTGGCTTTTCGTCCGAAGGAAGGAACGAAGGTCATTGCTCGCGGCAATATTACGGTGTATGAACGGGATGGTCAATACCAGTTCTATGCGCTGCATATGCAGCCTGATGGAATTGGAAGTTTGTTCATGGCCTTCGAACAGTTGAAAGAGAGATTGAACGCTGAGGGATTGTTCGGGCAGGAACGCAAGCGAAGTATCCCGCGATATCCTGCTGCAATCGGCGTCATTACTTCGCCGACAGGTGCTGCTGTACGGGATATCCTCATTACGCTGCGCCGCCGTCAACCCGGTGTTGCGGTATTGCTCTACCCCGTATTAGTACAAGGAACACAAGCGGCAGGATCGATTGCACAGGCGATCGAGGCGATGAACCGCAGCGGCGAGGTGGACGTGCTGATTGTGGGCCGCGGCGGAGGATCGCTAGAAGAACTATGGGCATTCAATGAAGAAGTGGTTGCGCGAGCAATCGCTGCATCGACGATCCCGATCATCTCAGCGGTTGGACATGAGACGGACTTTACGATTTCGGACTTCGTTGCAGATCTACGAGCTCCTACACCTACAGCTGCGGCTGAATTAGCGGTAGCGAACAGGGAAGAGCTCAGGCAGCATCTTACACATGTAAATCGCAGGCTGCAATCGGCAATGAATCGTTTCTTGAATCAGAACCAGGAACGGTTGCTTCGGGCACAGCAATCTGCCGTGTTCCGCAAGCCTGAACAGTTGATGATGAAGCATGCGGATAAGGTTGCGCGCCTGCAGGAGCAGTTAACGTACCGGTTGCAGTTGATCCAAGGCCAATCTTCACAGCGATGGAAGGAACTGCGTGGTCGATTGCGTGAACAGACGCCTGTACATCAAGTGCGCGCTGCACGCAAACGGTTGGATGGCAATCAACATCAACTCGTTCAGTCTATGGCTGCAATCACGAAACAGAAGCGGATGGAGACAGCTGGGATGATTAGACAGCTGGACGCGCTTAGCCCACTTAAGATTATGTCAAGAGGGTATAGTCTTGTGTATGATGAACAGGAGGCGAAGCTGATCCGCTCGATCGAAGAAGTGCAGCCTGGAGACGTAGTACGGGTGAAATTATCGGATGGCCAATTGGATTGTCATGTATGGTCGATGAAAGGAGAGCGTGAATAACTCTCATGGAAAATAAAGAGACTATTGAACAATTAAGCTTCGAGGCGGCGATGGATAAGTTGGAAGAGATCGTTGCGAAATTAGAAAGCGGAGACGCTCCTCTTGAACAATCAATTGAGTTGTTCCAAGAAGGAATGATGCTCTCTAAGCTTTGTTCAGAGAAGCTGGAACAAGTTGAACGCAAGATAGAGATGGTAACCGAGCAGAACGGCGAATGGAAGCGTCAGCCGTATGCAACAGAGGAGACGGGTGATTCGATTGATTAATTATCAATCGGCCGGAGTATTTGCCGATTATGTGAAGCAGCAGGCAACTCGGATTGAATCGATACTGCCGAAGATGCTGGATAGCAAGCGCAATACTCCTGAGCCGTTAACACAATCGATGCAATATTCGTTAATGGCGGGCGGCAAGCGGCTGCGGCCAGTATGTGTCTTAATGGCCTGTGATAGCTTAGGAGGCAATACACGTGCAGCGGAGCCGGTTGCATGTGCCATTGAGATGATTCATACGTACTCATTGGTACATGATGATCTGCCTGCAATGGACAATGATGATCTACGCCGTGGCAAGCCGACCAATCATAAAATCTATGGTGAGGCCATGGCAATTCTGGCTGGAGACGGTCTGTTGACTCAGGCTTTCCACTGTATTGTGCAGAGCACACGCCAGCATGGTGTTGCAGCTGAGGTATCGTTGTCTATTGTTGAGGAATTGGCAGAGTATGCAGGCATGAACGGGATGGTCGGCGGACAGGCTGCTGACATGCTCGGTGAGCAAGGGATTACGACATTGGATCAGCTGGAATACATCCATCTGCATAAGACAAGTGATCTTATTGTCTGCTCCCTCCGCGCAGGCGGGCGGATTGGTGGAGCATCGGAACAGCAGCTGCAAGCGCTGACGACCTATGGTTATAAGCTTGGGCTCGCCTTTCAAATTCAAGATGATATATTGGATGTCATCGGAGATGAAGCCATGCTGGGTAAGCCGAAGGGAAGCGATGAGAAGAGCGGGAAGGTTACTTATCCGTACTTCATCGGCCTTGAAGAATCGAGACAGGAAGTGGAACGTTTGACAGAGGAAGCGAAGGCTGCAATTGCGAATGCAGGGTTCCAAAAACCTGAGCTATTGGTTGGCATGGCAGATTATTTGATGAAGCGAGACCATTAATTGGCGAGTATTTAGGCACTATTTATGATATAATAGGCCTTGCGTAGAGTGGTGCAGTATTCTAGTCGGCCTACCAACGCTGAAGGCGGGCCTAAAAATTCGCTAAAGGGCACATCGATGAAGTTCCTGGTGTTGGCTTTCGACGCCCAGTCGGGGGCTGATGCTGGGAGTTAAGGTTGTGGGGCGATCCACAATGGCATGTGGGCGTTGACCCCGCTTCCGCGGAGGCCCAAGTGCGTGGTATGACGCCCTCGAGCGTCGCATTACGGCTTGGGGTATGAACCTACATTACGAGTCGCACATTGCAATTCTTCATTCTATTATGAAGCGTGATGTACGTACCCGGCTTGTTTGTAGCGTAGCCTGCCTTGAGTGAGCCTGCGGGGATTGCGGATGTGTAGATTCGGCGGACTTTGGCCAAAGAACGCATGAATCGTATGCCGTATGAAATCTGGCTTGCAAAAGAGGCTAGGGGTTGGTTCAGGGCTGCCCGAGGAAAACTCCTAGACTGTTCACTGGCGTGAAGCTTCTTAAGGATTATAGTGTGGACTAAGTGGTAATTCAGTCTGGCGATTGGCGACAACGTCAAGGCGCTCTTAATTGGAAACGGCCTGCTCGGCGACGAGGAGGCGAGCATCTGGGAAAACCTACTGGACCTAAGCCACAGCGTTTACTTGAGAAGTTGCCACTCTTAACTTTACGTAACTGATCAGACAGTTCTAACACATAAAGGATGGAACATCACATACAATGAAATTCTCTTTCAAACATTCCGTTCGGTGGAGCGTATTTATTTTCATCGTCACATTTGCTCTAGCTGCTATTTTTTCCGTCGTATCGACTTCGATGCTGGAGGGAGTAGGCTGGGGCATCGGGATGGTGATCGTGCTCTTACTCGTGCTCATCGGAGTGTTTTTTGATATGATGGGGTTATCTGCAGCGGCAGCGAAGGAGACACCTTTTCACGCCATGGCTTCTGAGAAGGTTGCTGGCGCGAAGCAGGCGATCGCAATCGTTCGTAACGCAGACCGATTCTCCAACTTCTGTAATGACGTGATCGGCGATATGACTGGAGTAATCAGTGGGTCGGCCACAGCAATAGTCGTTACGAACTTGTTATATTCGATGGATGCTGACTCCGCAGTAATGAAGACGGTAACGAGCGTTGTCTTCACAGGACTCGTATCAGCATTGACGGTTGGCGGGAAGGCACTCGGAAAATCCTTTGCTATTTATTACGCCACTCCGATCGTCCTGCTAATTGGGAAGTGTTTCTACGTGTTGGAGACGAAGTTCAATATTTCATTCTTCACCGTGAAACGCAGCAAATCGAAACAACGAAAGCGAGGGAAATCCCGTGCTGCTCGAACAGATTAATCAACCTAGCGACTTGAAGCAGTTGCCTAAGGAGCAACTGGAGCCGCTAGCGGCCGAAATTCGTCAATTCTTAATTGAAAAGCTGGCAGTGACCGGAGGTCATCTAGCATCTAACTTGGGGATTGTTGAGCTAACGCTTGCCCTGCATTATTACTATGACAGCCCGAAGGACAAAATGTTATACGACGTTGGCCATCAAGCCTACGTTCACAAAATATTAACAGGACGCAAGGATCAGTTCGATACATTGCGCCAATATAAAGGTTTATGCGGCTTTGTGAAGCGTGCAGAGAGCGAACACGATGTATGGGAAGCCGGACACAGCAGTACGTCTTTGTCCGCCGCAATGGGGATGGCATTGTCCCGTGACCTGCAAGGTCAGGATAATCGGGTAGTCGCAATCATTGGAGACGGTGCGCTCACAGGCGGTATGGCGCTGGAAGCATTGAACCATATCGGCCATGAAAAGCGCAAGTTGATGGTTGTGCTGAATGACAACGAAATGTCCATTGCGCCAAATGTAGGAGCATTACATAATTATTTGTGTAAAATTCGCTCTGACCGCAACTATAAAAAAGCCAAAGAAGAAGTTGAACAGCTGCTCAAAAAAATTCCGGCTATTGGTGGTAAGCTGGCTAAAACGGCAGAACGCGTGAAGGACGGACTGAAATACCTAGTCGTCTCCGGCATGCTGTTCGAAGAATTCGGCTTGAAATATTTTGGCCCTGTAGACGGTCATGATATTGATAAGCTTCTGGACATTTTCCAGCAGGCAGACCGTATCGATGGACCGGTTCTCGTCCATGTTGTAACCCGCAAAGGGAAAGGATATTCACCAGCTGAAGCCGATTCCCATAAATGGCATGGAGCAACACCTTATAAGATTGAATCCGGCCAGCCCCTTAAATCAGTGGGCACGCCGAATTACACCGATATCTTCAGTGATGTGCTCATTGAGCTCGCTGAGCAAGACGAGCGAATCGTGGCAGTAACACCTGCAATGCCAGGCGGATCAGGACTCTTGAAGTTCGAGAAGCTGTATCCGAACCGGATGATTGATGTAGGTATCGCAGAGCAGCATGCAGCAACGATGTGCGCTGCTATGGCTATGGAAGGAATGAAGCCTGTATTTGCGGTATATTCAACCTTCCTGCAGCGAGCGTACGATCAGGTTGTACATGATATTTGCCGTCAACAAGCTAATGTCATCTTTGCAATTGACCGAGCGGGCTTCGTAGGCCCAGATGGGGAGACGCATCAAGGGGTATATGATATACCATTCTTGCGTCATATCCCGAATATGGTCATTATGATGCCGAAGGACGAGAATGAGCTTCGTCATATGATGAAGACGGCTGTTGATTATGACGCAGGCCCGATTGCCGTTCGCTATCCGCGTAATGCGGTTGTAGGGGTGCCAATGGACACCGAATTGAGCCCGATTCCAATAGGAACGTGGGAAACCGTTCGGAATGGAGATTCAGCGGCTGTGCTGGCTATCGGTCCGATGGTGCAGGTTGCAGAGGAAGCAGCAGAGTTGTTGCGCAAAGAAGGCATTCGTATTCGAGTGATTAATGCGAGATTTGTTAAGCCGCTTGATGACGAGATGCTGCATCAGCTAGGTAAGGATCGCATTCCGGTAATCGTGTTGGAAGAAAGCTCGGCAATCGGAGGTTTAGGTAGTGCTGTACTGGAATGGTGTGCTAACCATGGCGTTTACGATATGAGAGTGAAGCCAATTGGGGTTCCTGATTGCTTCGTCGAACATGGTAGCATTAAGGAACAGCGGAATGAAGTTGGCTTAACGCCTGAACGGGTTGTGAAAGAAGTTCATTCGATGTTATTCGCAACAGGCGGCAATAATCGGTTGACTCGGGCTTAATTATGTTCGCATTGATGAATGAATGGAATGAGACGGGAGTACAGAATGTCTATACCGAAGGAACGAATTGATGTCCTGCTCGTCGAGCAGGGGTATTATACGAGTAGAGAGAAGGCCAAGGCTGCCATCATGGCAGGCCTTGTGCTTGCAAATGCGGAACGAATTGAAAAGGCTGGCATGAAAGTACCGCGTGATGCTGCAATTACCGTGAAGGGAGCGGTTCATCCTTATGTGAGCCGCGGCGGACTTAAGCTGGAGAAGGCGATCCAGCAATTCGGATTGAACATGCAGGACGCTGTAATGCTTGATATTGGAGCATCTACTGGGGGATTTACCGATTGCGCATTGCAAAATGGTGCACAGAAGGTGTATGCGGTAGATGTCGGCTACAACCAGCTTGATTGGTCTTTGCGCAATGATGATCGGGTAATCGTCATGGAGAGAACGAATTTCCGATATACGGAGCCAGGGGATTTAGTAGGACCGGTACCGGATACAGCTTCTATTGATGTTTCTTTTATTTCCTTGAAACTGATCCTACCACCACTTGCGCGATTGCTGGCTAAGCCTGGACGGGTAGTTGCACTGATTAAGCCTCAATTCGAAGCAGGGCGTGAGAAGGTTGGCAAATCGGGAATTGTTCGTGAAGCAAGCACACATGAGCAGGTGTTGAGAGAGATTCTTGATTTTGCTGCCTCGATCGGTTTCCAATTGGAAGGGTTAACGTACTCTCCAATAACGGGCGGAGAGGGCAATATTGAATTTCTAGCGTACTGGAATGTGCCTGAACTTACGGAAGAAGAAGTGCCGCATGTATCACGCGATCTGATCGCTGACATCGTAAGGGAGGCACATACTACGTTCCGCTCCTAGCTGGCAATGGAACATGCTGTAGAAGAAACTCATCCGGGACAAGCATCCGTCGGATGAGTTTCTTTTGCACCATAGCACGTATCTAATCAAATCTATATGCGCATAGGCTGCGAACCAGGGGTGAATTTCGATGGGTGATCGTTGGATCATGGGATTGATCGGAATTGGTTTGGCTGTATGGATTGGATATGCAATACGACATTATATGCGAACACCTGAAGCGATGGAGAATGTGTGCTTATCCGAGAGATATCCGCAGGATGATGAGATTGTCGCATTGCTTGAGTCAGCGGGTTACGAGATCATTGGCGGCAAGTATTTTGTGCCAATTCAGATTCAGATGAACGGAGAAGAGCTAGAGTCCACGAAATTGTGGATTGATATGGTCGTCAAACGGGGCGAACAATGGTATATTGTTCGTATCGTACGCGAACGGATGAAGCTCGATTGGAGCGCCAGTGCGATTCGCAGACATTGGGGAGTTTACTTCGCGGCATATCCTGAATGTGATGGGCTGCTTGTCGTTGATATGGCAGAGCGGCGAATTCGCATGCTTCATATGGAGTTTGGGGAAGCAGAAGCTTGACCCTTGCAAGATTAGGCGTAGTTATGAAAGAATGGCAAGCGAACAATGCAATATGAAAGTTATCGCAATAAGCAAATAATAAGTCATGGAATTATGGTGTAGACAGTATGGAGGGCATGCATGAAAGGACAACGACATATTAAAATCCGAGAAATCGTAATGAATAACGATATTGAGACGCAAGACGAGCTGGTGGATTCATTGCGCAATGCAGGGTTCCATGTTACTCAAGCAACTGTATCTCGGGATATGAAAGAATTGCATCTCATTAAGGTGCCAATGGACAATGGCCGATATAAATATTCACTCCCAATCGATCAGCGCTTCAATCCTGCACAGAAGTTAAAGCGGTCACTTCTTGATAACTTCGTCAGTGTAGACAGCGCTGAGAACTTAGTAGTCATGAAGTGTCTACCAGGTACAGCAAATGCGATCGCTGTATTGATGGACTCGATTGAATGGCCTGAAATTATGGGCACGGTATGCGGTGATGATACAATCTTGATTATTTGCCGTACCAAAGAATTGAGTCAGAGTGTTGTTGATCAAGTGATGAGTTACATTTCATAAGTGTTCTTCCGGGAGGGGTTCTTCTTGCTAGTAGCTATATCTATCCGCAATTTGGCGGTTATTGAATCGGTACAGCTGCGGTTTCACCGTGGATTTCATGTCTTAACGGGGGAAACGGGCGCGGGCAAGTCGATCATTATTGATGCGTTAGGTCTTATCGGAGGAGCAAGGGGATCAGCAGATTTTGTTCGATATGGCTGTGATCGCGCGGAAGTCGAGGCTTCGTTCGATCTTGCCATTGATCATCCGGTATGGGAGGCGCTTTCCCGTTTGGGGATTCAGGGAAGCAGTGAAGAGCTCCTCATTATTCGCAGGGAATTGACCGCGCAGGGCAAGAGCATGTGCCGGATCAATGGTCAAATGGTTACGTTGACGATGCTGCGCGAAATCGGTGAGCTGCTCATAAATATTCATGGGCAGCATGAGCACCAATCCCTGCTCAAGGTTGAGCGTCACTTGGACTGGCTCGATGCTTATGGCGGGGAAGAGGTTGCTGTACTTAAGCGGAAATATCGTGATGATTACGGATGCTTCATGGCGCTGCAGCATGAATTGAATCAATTGAAGGAAACGAGTCAGCAAGCTTACCAGATGCTTGATCTGTACCGGTTCCAGATTGAAGAGCTGCGCAATGCCCAACTGAAAATTGGCGAGGATGAATCATTAACGGAAGAAAAGCGCAAACTAGCCAATGCGGAGCAGCTAATGGATCATGTAAATGTATCTTATGAACGCTTGTATGGCCAAGGTGCAATGGATTCCGTTAGTGTCGCGATCTCCAAACTTGAAGATGTGCTCATGTACGACACAGTTAAGTTTCAGCCTATAATTGAGCAAATGCAAAATGCGTATTATCAACTGGAAGATGCGGCTTACCAGCTCCGCGATTACCGTGAGAATATCGAGTTCAATCCGGAACGCCTTGAACAAATTGAGGATCGACTGGATCAGCTGACTTCATTGAAGCGCAAGTATGGCTCAACTGTTGAGGAGATGCTTGAATATTTAGCCAAGATTGAAGATGAAGCTGACAAGCTGGAACATAAGGATGAACGCATATTGAAGCTCGAAGCAGAGACACAAGAACGTCTGGGTAAGCTCGCTAAGCGAGCGCAAGCCCTGAGTGATGCTCGCCGAGAGTTATCACTGGAATTGACGAAGCGAATTGAAGCGGAACTGCAGCATCTTCATATGGAACGTACTCGGCTCGATGTCCGTTTGGATCGATTGCAGGATGGACAAGGCGGGCATGAGGTCGACGGTGTATCTGTTCGCTTCACGAAGAACGGATGGGATGATGCAGAGTTCCTTATTTCACCGAACCCTGGAGAACCATTGCGTCCGCTCCATAAGATCGCATCTGGCGGTGAGCTGTCACGTATCATGCTTGCCATGAAGACAATCTTTGCCGAAGTTGATCGAATCCCAGTGCTCGTATTTGACGAAGTGGATACTGGCGTAAGTGGCCGGGCCGCTCAAGCCATTGCTGAGAAGCTTGCTGAAGTGTCTCGGAGTGGACAAGTATTCGCTATTACTCATCTTCCACAGGTTGCTTGCATGGCTGACCACCAATACTACATCGAGAAGCAGGTTCGAGATGAACGGACTTCTACTCAGGTACATGAATTGGAGGATGAAGGTCGTATTATCGAGCTTGCTCGCATGCTAGGCGGGGTGGAAGTAACGGAAGCGACTATGCATCATGCACAAGAAATGCTTGAATTGGCTGAACGTCAAAAAGGTGCGTAATTCTAAGGGATTTAGGAATCATTTTCACTTATAAAACGTAGGGGCCGGGGATACCTTAAAGTTACGAAATGGGCACGTCTCTTTTCGTCAAGCTTCCGTCTAACAAAGGAGTGTGACCACCTTTGAACCCCAACGTCAAACGACTGCTTGGCCTAATGCTCGTCATTCTTGTATGCTTAAGCACTACAACAGCAACCTTTCGCACGTATGCGGCGCTGCCGAATCAACTGAGGTTATTTGAAGGACAGCAAACGAAGCTTGATCTCGTGATGCCTGTTCAGGCTTCAGCGACGGTAGATCGACCGGATATTTTGCGTGTGAACGGCGAGAATCGACCTACATTCCAATTATCACCGAATCGTCCAATTTCATTACAGTCAGCCCAATCTGGTCAAGCAGAGCTGAAATTGAAGCTGTTCGGAGGCATTCCACTCAAGACATTGAAAGTGAATGTAGTTCCGAATTTGCGTGTCATTCCCGGAGGCCAAACGATTGGCGTCAAAGTCAAATCAGCAGGCATCCTTGTTGTCGGCCATCATCTTGTGAAGGTTGAGGGAGAACGCAAAGTATCTCCAGGTGAAGAAGCAGGTGTTCGCCTTGGTGATCTCATTACGAGTATGAACGGAAATCGATTGAATGATGTAAGCAAGGTTGCGGATATCGTGAAGCAGGCTGGCGAGAACAAACGTCCACTTGATCTTGTAATTCGGCGCGGCGATACTGAAGTGAAAGCTCAGTTGACCCCCGCGTACGATCAGGAGGACAAAACGTGGCGGCTAGGCTTATACATCCGAGATTCAGCAGCCGGAGTAGGAACTTTGACGTTCTATGCTCCAGACCAAGGAGTGTATGGGGCGCTTGGACATATCATTACGGATATGGACACGCAGACTCCGATCGTGGTGGGGCAAGGTGAAATTGTCCAGTCCCATGTAACTTCCATTTCGAAAAGTCAAAATGGAGAACCAGGTGAAAAACGTGCTCAATTTGTGAAGGAAAGCCGTGTTTTAGGCAATATCGAACGCAATACGCCATTTGGCATTTTTGGTAAGATGGTATCGAATCCAGAACATAGTGTATATAAAGAACCGATTCCTGTTGCATTCCGCGAAGAGGTTAAGGTGGGACCTGCCGAAATGCTGACCGTGGTGAATGGTCAACAAGTGGAACGATACAAGATTGAAGTCGTCCATGTTACGAAGCAATCAGCACCTGCAACCAAAGGGATGGTTATCCGCATAACAGATCCGCGGCTGCTGCAAAAAACCGGAGGCATTGTGCAAGGGATGAGCGGCAGTCCGATTATTCAAGATGGCAAATTGATTGGTGCAGTTACGCATGTGTTCGTCAATGATCCAAGCTCAGGCTATGGATGCTTTATCGAATGGATGCTGCAGGATGCTGGTGTTGTCCTGGCTTCACCTCAGTCAATGAATGAACAAGTGAAGGTTCACGTTCAACGTGATCCTTCTTTTTCTTTTACATCACGACGATCGCATCAATCTTCAGGATATGTCGAATCGATACGAATGAATACGAAATCTGTTGGATCGTTGGACAAATCATTAATTATAATAGAAAAATTTTAAAAAATAAAGAAAAAAAGTTTTCGACAGAAGGAATT
The DNA here is from genome assembly GCF_001680695.1 of Paenibacillus sp. KS1. Lineage (NCBI taxonomy): Bacteria > Bacillati > Bacillota > Bacilli > Caryophanales > Paenibacillaceae > Paenibacillus > Paenibacillus sp. KS1. The sequence continues at coordinate 23,040 of NZ_MAIS01000069.1, forward strand.
TCATCTTTGATGTCGAATAACATGATCTGGAAGCGATAAACACCAAACTGGTTACTATCGTGTGCGAAACTTTGACAAGGGAGGATCCCAAGTTGCAAAAGATCGAAATATTGTTAGCGGACGACAACAGAGAATTTACAAATTTGTTGGCTGATTTCTTATCCGAACAAGACGACATGGTCGTTACTGGTGTTGCCTATAATGGCGAAGAGGTGCTCCAATTCCTTGAGCAGACGAGAGCGGTGCCTGACGTGCTCATTCTCGATATTATTATGCCTCATTTGGATGGTTTGGGTGTACTTGAGCGCTTGCGCAATATGGACTTGTCCCCGCAACCGAAGATCATTATGCTCACAGCCTTCGGCCAAGAGAGCATTACGCAACGTGCGGTTCAACTTGGCGCATCCTATTACATATTGAAGCCTTTCGATATGGACATTTTGGCGAATCGTATTAGACAGCTGGCAGGTGTTGCATCCAATGCTTCGGTAACTGGAGGATCTGCTAGTAACTTAATGACATCATCTGTATCGAAGTCGAATGTCGTACCGCTTGGCAAATCCAAAAACTTAGACGCGAATATCACGTCTATCATACATGAAATCGGTGTTCCTGCGCATATTAAGGGATACCAGTACTTGCGCGAAGCAATCACGATGGTGTACAACAATATCGAAATTTTGGGCTCTATCACGAAAACGCTGTATCCAGCGATCGCGGAGAAGTACAAAACGACACCAAGCCGCGTTGAGCGCGCGATCCGCCATGCGATTGAAGTTGCATGGACTCGCGGCAACATCGACAGCATTAGCCGTCTATTTGGCTACACAATCAACATCAGTAAGTCGAAGCCAACTAACTCCGAGTTCATCGCGATGGTCGCTGATAAGCTGAGAATCGAGCATAAGGTTTCTTAGGAATCATTGCTGTGGATTTTGCGGCGAGATTTTATTTTTTCGTTGTATTTAACGGTAAACATCAAAATAAATAGCGGAGCACTATCAATAAATAAGCGTCGATCCTATTCGGATGGCGCTTATTCATTCTTGTTAAATCATCTATTATATGGGGAATAAACATAATATAGTAAAATTAGATCGAAGATGATTCATTATTTCCTCCGAAACTCCCTTATTTTGTTAGATTTACCTTGTTTGTCATTGAATGTTGATGGATAACATGCAATAGTATTAAAATCAAATATCAACATAGAGATTGTAAGAAGGGGAGAGAGACTTGGTCGGTTTACTTAAATTTACTTTCATTTTCACATTGCCAATATCAATAGTTTGTCTATTATTGCTTTTTTTCGGTAATCATCATGATGTTCCTTTTTCTTTCTATGTAATAACTTTTGCTTCTGTGCTAATACCTATTTTTAGCAGATTTAAATGGAGGCAGCTTGAAGCAGCGGAAATCGATAATAATCGCACTATTACAACTACAGTATTAAATCGGGCACCTGAATTTAGAGCTTCTCATCATTTCGAATCGGTGGGCGCAGAAATGTCATTACTCGTTGATGAAAAACAACAACAAATATGCTTCTGCCATAAAAACAGTTTTAGACCTCAAATATACAACTACCGAGATATCGTAAAGTCTGAATTGCTTCTTGATGAGAACAATATCTCAACGATGCATAGAGATCACTGTGGTCATGATAATGGAGGGGGACACTCTTTACTAGGCTATAGATGTAATAGACGTATCAAAAAAATTGAGTTGAGCATCATAGTAGATGATATGTATCAACCCGTGTATAAAATTAAATTTCTTAACGATGGTTATGGGCTTCTTGAGGATGAATCTGAATATAAAAGGGCTTTTGAAGAGGCATATCAATGTCATCAGCTAATTAATGTGTTAATGAAACGTGGATTAGACTCCGTTAAGCCAAATGAGACCGTTAAGTCGACAGGGACTACAACTGTAATAGAGCCAACGTCTGCAGTATTAGTGGCTGATGAGCTTCGCAAGCTTTCTCAATTGAAGGATGAGGGCGTTATAAGTCAAGAGGAATTCGATGTCCAAAAGAAGAAATTAATTGGTTAGTTTAAAATACATAAAGTCATATTGAAATAATAAAATCATTATAATTTACAATAAAGCACAATCGTAAGAGAGAATAAGTGTCGACCGTACAGGGAGACGCTTATTTTTTTTGATAGATTTTAAGGTAGTGATGGAAGATGGGATGGTGATATATTACAATTAACTCATTGAAAAATGTTCCAAACCAAAGGAGAATCCCTGTACATGAGAACGATATTGGTCGCGGATGATGATGAAAATATAGTGGAACTGATAGGATTATATCTCCGAGCAGAAGGATTTCACGTTATTGAAGCAAGGGATGGGATGGAGGCGCTACGGTACATGGATGCGGAGCGAGTCGATCTTGTCATTTTAGATATAATGATGCCGAATATGGATGGGTGGGAGCTGTGCGAGGAGCTGCGCCGTTTACATCCTGATTTGCCTATCCTTATGGCTACAGCCAAAGGGGAACCCGGGCAGAAGGTAAGAGGATTCCAATTGGGAACGGACGATTATATAACGAAGCCATTCGATCCAGTGGAGCTGGTAATGCGCGTCAAAGCACTGCTTCGGCGTTACCGAATTGCATTCTCGCAGGTTGTGCAGCTTGGCCCGCTGCGCTTGGATCGAAGCAGTTATAAAGTAATGATGGAGGATGACGACTCTGTCATTACACTGCCACTGAAGGAATTTGAACTCTTGTTTAAGCTTGCGAGTTGCCCTGGGCAGATCTTAACGAGGGAACAGCTCATACAGGATATATGGGGGATGGACTATACAGGGGACGACCGAACCGTTGACGTACATATTAAGCGGCTCCGTGAACGATTTTCCAACTACTCGGAGATCTTTAATATTGTGACTGCTCGCAGCCTCGGATATCGTATTGAGGTATGTCATGATTAAGACCTTGTACGTTCAAGTGGTGCTTACGTTCATATTAGCAATTATTATCGGCATTATTGCCGCCTTTTCTGTGTCGGGGTTGTTGTTTCAGAAGGAAATGGAAGAAGTGTCGTACCGTCAATTGATGAATCTTGGTGATGACTTGGCTCGTCTGCGTACTTCGATGTCAGCATCTCAATTTAAGGATTATGTGATGTCGTTGAAGGCACTTACGATGTATGAGGTTCGGATATTGAATAGTGATGGAGACACTGTTATTCACCACAATGCGAAAGAACGGGCAGGTTACCCCATTAAGGCAGAACAGCTGAAGAAGGTGCTGGAAGGGGAGCGGATTCGTGCAATTGCGGACAATGATGAACAAGAGCCGATTATCGGGATCCCTATACAGATTGGTAACGAGCGTCAGGCTTTATTTTTGCAAATGTCGATTGGCGGGTTGGATGTAATCGGCCGATTTATTACAATGGTTCTCGTCATCGTGCTTGTTGTTGGCAGCTTATGTTTCCTGATCGCTGCCCGATTTGTTGTATTGCCGGTTAAGCGAATGACTGCAGCTACGAGGAAGATGGCAAAAGGGGATTTCTCGGCAGAGCTGCGCATGAGGAGAAGAGATGAGATTGGCGAGCTGGCGAATAGCTTCAATCAAATGGCTAAAGAGCTGAACCAGCTTGAGCAGATGAGGCAGGATTTCGTCTCCAATGTATCGCATGAGATCCAGTCCCCTCTAACCTCAATTATAGGATTCACTAAAGCTCTAAAATCGAATGTCATTCCGGAACAGCAGCGGGAGAGATATCTGCACATTATTTTAACGGAAAGTGAGCGATTATCTCGGGTAAGCGATAACCTGCTCCAGCTGGCCTCTCTGGAGTCGGATCATCATCCGATGAACATGAGAGCTTACGCGCTCGATGAGCAGCTTCGGAGAATTGTAGTGGCCTGCGAGCCGCAATGGAAAGACAAGACGCTGCATATGGATTTGCAGTTGACTCCTATAACGATTGTCGCGGACGAAGATCTGCTTAGCCATGTTTGGATGAATATAATCGGCAACAGCATGAAGTTTACGCCGAACAATGGGACAATTACCATTTCGTTAACGAACCAGCCGACAGGGTGGACGCAAGTGACGATTACCGATACCGGGATAGGTATCCCTGATCAAGAGCTAAATCGGGTATTTGAGCGGTTTTATAAAGTTGATCGGTCAAGGCGTAGAGATGGAAATGGAAGTGGTTTGGGACTGGCAATTGTCAATAAAGTCATAGCGCTTCATCAAGGGACAGTCACAATTGCGAGCCGTACTGGGGAAGGAACGACGGTGACGATTAGACTGCGATCGCCTAATGCGATGTAAGGAATTGCAATCATGAAATTTCTATATAAGAGAACGAATGGAACCATAGCCAAAGGAGAACCGCGGTTATGGTTTTTTTTATATCCACAAATTTGCAGAACATTATTGTAAAAATGTTCCTGAGTTCATACTCCGTTCATATTTCCTTGTTAGCGTATATCTCAAGCTATCGCAAGGGGACGCGGAGACGTTAAGGAGGAGGAAGAGACACACATTATGAATTCGTTGATTCGATTTTCAATGAAGAATGTGGCTGCGGTGTTCATTATCGTAGCAATGCTGTTCGGGGGAGGTATCTATGCGTCGACGGGCTTGAAAATAGACAACATGCCAGACGTTTCCATCCCGTATGTATTGGTGACTGCACAATATGCAGCACCCCCTCAGGACGTAGTGGAACAGGTTACGAAACCGATTGAGAAGAAGATCTCCGGCATGGAAAGAATCAAGTCGATATCTTCCACATCCAGTGACCAAACAGCGTCCATTCTTATCAGGTTTGAAGAAGGGGTGGATACTGATCGGAAGAAGGCGGATATAGAAAGCTTGATCCAAGAAATAGCGTTCCCATCGGGTGTAGAACGACCGCGTGTATCCACATTTGGGGTAGCCTCCATCCCTTCCTACTATTTAGCGGTATATGGAAAAGAGGGGGTAACGCAATCTCAATTAGAGGAGCATTTCACCAAGACGATTAAGCCGGGATTTCAAGCATTACGAGGCTTGGATCATATGGACGTGATCGGTGATCGAAGTACACATCTGAGCATAGGACTCCTTCCAGATAGGCTTCGTTCCTATGGGTTAACGCCTGCTCAGGTATCAGAAGCCGTCCGCAACGCTTTGGCATCAGGTCCGGCAGGAACAGTGGAATTGGAGGGGAATACGCTGCTTGCCCGCATGAACAACGGATTAACTAGTGTCAAGCAACTAGAGGAAATTGCTGTGCAATCCCCTCAGGGGGATACGATCCGATTGACGGAGCTCGGGAAGATCACTGAGATCTCGGAATCCAAGTTCATCGCGAGGCTGGATGATCAGCCGGCTATCGGTATTTTGCTATATAAGGCGAACGGAGCTAACGCGGTTGAATTCTCTACAGGTGCCGATCGTTTGATGAGCAAGTGGGAATCAGAACTTACAGGTGTAACCTTCAAGAAGGTCTACAATTATGCTGACGAAGTGAAGCAATCCATTGGCGGGCTTGTCCGGGAGGGATTAGTTGGTGCACTGCTTGCCTCTCTCATGATTCTGGTTTTTCTGAGAAATATGCGAATGACCTTAATCGTGCTCATATCCATTCCACTCTCCGTGCTTATTGCCCTATTGCTGATGAAATGGATGGATATCTCCCTTAATATTATGACGCTCGGCGGCATGTTTATTGCGATAGGCCGTGTGGTCGACGACAGTATTGTCGTCATTGAGAATATATATGCCAAGCTGTATCGGGCTGAGGAACGGAATGAATCCGTTATCGCGCTGGCGACGAAGGAAGTAGCCAATGCAATTACGTCATCTACGTTAACAACAGTGGGCGTATTTGCACCGATCGGCATGATCAGTGGAGCAGCAGGGCAGCTGTTCCGTCCTTTCGCAATTACATTGGCCTGCGCTTTGATGGCATCACTGCTCGTGGCTCTGACTGTTATCCCAATGCTGGCGAAGCTGCTCGTACTGAAGCAGGCTAATGTAAAGGGACATGATGCTGGAGAGCACAAGCCATCCAGAATTACGACCGGTTATCGCAAACTCTTAGAGTGGTCGCTCAATCATCGGATCAAGACATTGTTCATCTCAATTCTGTTGTTTATCGTTACAATGGTTGCGCTTGTCCCACAGCTTGCCTTTACCTTAATGCCAGAAGGGACACCGCCGCGTCAGTTCTTCTTCACCATTAAGCTGCCTTATGAGAATTCCTTGAAGGCGACAGATAATGTGATGAAGGAGATGGAAGCGGAGCTTCGCGCTGCTAAAGACGCACAGAATAAGCCGCTGTTCACGTTCATTGAGACGCTGGTCGGGTACGCAGGCGATCCGAATGCGATGCCATACATGGCCCAAATCTATACGGAAGTAAATGAAGAGGCTAATGTGGAGCAAGTAAGACGTGAATATAAAGCCAAGCTGGAAGCATATATTCCCGCTGGATCGGAGCTGGATACACGGACATTGACAGGGGACACCAGTGCAGCGCCGGATTTTGTATATGTGTTGTCTGGTGAAGATGCAGTTCAGCTAAGAGAGGCAGCGGCAATTATCAAGCAAGAAATGATCAAATTCCCTGAGTTGTCGGAGATCAAAGATTCGTTAAGCGAAGCTTCCTCTGAAGTGGTGATCGATGTCGATCCGCGGAAAGCGAAACAATTCGGACTAACACCGGCTATCGTCCAGGGCACACTGCAGACGTGGCTGTTCCAAGATAAGATTGGCGAGTATCGGTACCAAGAAGGGCTGTTGTCCACGGTAGTAGAGACGGAGAAGGGGTTGAGTGGTGATCTGAGCGCGGTTGGGCAGATTCAACTGAGAACACCGACTCAGGAAACCATTTCAGTTGCGGATATCGCTACGATTAAACGAGTGAAGTCCCCAGCTTCCATTAAGCGAGACAATCAGAAACAGGTCATCAATGTTACGGCGAAATTAAATGGACAGAACAAAGGCGGCATTAGTGCACAAGTAGCAGCCTCCTTAGATCTGATCCAACTGCCAGACGGGGTTGGACGATCCGTGTCGGGCATAAGTGCAGATATTGGAGACAGCTTTGGACAGTTATTCATAGCAATGGCTGCGGCAGTGTTTGTCGTGTACTTGATTATGGTACTTACGTTCGGCAATGCGACTGCTCCATTTGCGATTATGTTTTCCCTGCCGTTTGCAGCTATAGGCGGTGTGCTTGGTTTGATTGTTACGAATGAATCGATTAATATTACCTCCTTAATCGGTTTCATGATGTTGATCGGCATTGTAGTGACGAATGCCATTGTGTATATCGATAAGGCGCAGCAGCTGCGAGAAGCCGGACAGGATGTGAGGAGTGCGTTGATAGAAGCGGGTATATCCCGTTTGCGGCCTATCATCATGACGGCAGGAGCAACCATTATGGCGCTGCTTCCACTTGCATTTGGATTCGGCCACGGTACGCTTATATCCCGCGGATTGGCGGTTGTTGTAATTGGCGGCTTGACGGTATCCACATTATTAACGCTTGTGGTTGTTCCAATTATGTATGATATGATAGCTCGGCGTAAAAAAAACAAGAACCAGTTTCTTGATCAACAAGGGAATGGAGCAGCGCCGCTAACAGAAGGGAAGGAGACCTCATCATGAATCAATCCCATTTACGAAGCATGAAAATACTGCTTATGTTGATGCTTGCGGGAGCGGCTGTGGGAGTGGCTGGGTGCTCTGCGTCGGATCAAGTGAATGGTCCCGAAGCGACAAGCGAACAACATTCGCAATCTACAGTTGCAGAGGTTAAGACGACCGTTGTGACCAAACAGATCATGGGGGCCGCACCTGAGATCGTCGCTGATATTGCGCCGTCAGTGACGATAGACATCGTAGCTAAGGGTAGCGGAGAAATTGTGGCAGTGGAGAAGAAGCGCGGAGATCGTGTGAAGCGCGGAGAAGTGATCGCTCGGACGGATGTGTCGCGTATTCTTTCTCAAAAGCAGCGAGCAGAGCAGGCGTTGCAGAATGCCAATAAACTGCTGGAAACTTCACATGAGACGAAACGTGTGAACAATTCGGAAACGCGAATGTCCATAACGAAGATGGAAGAGCAAATCGAAGAGCAAACAAAGGCGTTGAATAAGCTGAAAAACGGCTATGATGAAGGCACTGTAGAAAAAGCTTCTGTAGAACAGTCTGAGCTGCAACTTAAAAATACAAAGTTTGATTTGCAAGTGTTGAAAATGAAGCTGGATACAGCGGAAAGACTTGCAGAGGATGTAGGTGCCGAGGATCAAATCTCGGCAGCAGAGTTTCAATTGAAAGAGGCGAAATTTGCGATTGCAGAAGCTGAAATCAAGGCTCCTACCGATGGCGTCTTGACAGAATGGACTGTGCTTGCTGGAATGAATGTGGCTCCAGGCACGAAGATCGGACGCGTTGCCAATGTCCACACCGTTCGCGTACAGGGGAAAGTGACCGAAGACATGCTTTCTCTGCTTCATGGTAAGAAGAAGTTGCCTTTCTATGTGTCTGGCAAGCCAGAAAAAAAGTATGAGGGCTCTATTACCTATTTATCCGCAGTTATGGATATGGACACACGTACGTATGCTGTGGAGCTGTTAGTGGATAATGCCAAGCTTGAATTAAAGGCGGGGATGAAGGTTCAGGTCATTCTTGCTGGGGAGAATGAACGCAAGGTTCCTGTCGTACCAGCAACTGCTGTCGTACGTGAACAAGGCTCTGCATTTGTGTTCATCTATCAAAATGGTACGGCGATTAAGCGCTCTGTCACACTTGGCACATTGGAGGATGCGATATATCCGGTAATTGAAGGATTGCAGGATGGAGAATCCATTATTATCTCAGGCCAGCACCAACTGAAGGACAAACAACAGGTGCGGCTTGCGAAGTAGAGGAGTTGACAAGATTTGAAACAGAAAACAATTCAGGTTGTGGCTTTTGCCGCTCTGTGCGGAATAATCATTGGGACTCTTCCGACAGAAGCGCTTGCTGCAGCCACAGATGGGAGCAAGTCAGCTAATACTGCTAATCAAACTACGCATCCTGCCAGCGCAGCGAAAGCGAAGCCAGTTCAGAAGCAGATACCGAAGGCTCAGAATTACTGGAAGAATAGGTTTGGATTACAGATTGACCTAACCAATGTGATTAATAGCGTAACGGACAAAGGGAAACAAGTTGCTGCCACCATGAAAATCAAAAATAATTCTAGCAAAAAGCTCCGTCTTCCTGATTATGAATTATATGTACTGATGGATAACAAAAAGGAATATGCGATGATATCTAGCGAGAACAGTGCTCGTGTTCTGTCTCAGGGCGAAGTGGTGGAGTGGAGGTTAATGAGTCATGTCGTCGAAGATGACATGGCGGCTCCTGTACGATTTATTTGGAAGGAAGTTAATCGGGAGGTATATCCGAAAAAGGAAACAGTCGTTGCGGTGATGGATGTCGTGCAGCCTGCATGGGAAAATGACTATACTCCAATTACCGATCCCGCCTTGATTAAGGAATGGGGGCAATCCTTCCAACTGCAAGCATTGTCGGATTCATCAATGCTTACGTATACGCCTGTAAGCATCATGAAGAGTTCAGGCAAGCCAGCGCAAGTGGCCGAGCGGTTCAAACAAAAGCTGGAGACGGTTCATGTGGTCACTTTCCGTGTCGTAAACAGGAACAATATACGCGAGAATGTCCCAGACATCAAATTGACGGCATGGTCGAACAACGATCTGTATCAGTCTACAAAACTGGGCAAGGCTCCTGAATCGCTCATGCCGGGTGAGGGCGCAACGCTGCGATACGCTGTAGAGACAGGTGCGAATACGGTGCTGACAGGATTGAAGCTATTAACCTCGGAATCGTTCCTGCCTCCTGGGGCGGCCGATCCGACCAAGGCTGCAACCTATCAAGTAGGGCGATTATATATTAACATTCCGAATCGAGGAACGAGTCAGGTTGTACCGACCGATTATAAGCTGCGGGATAAGCTGAATTTCAGCGATAGTACGGATTTATTTCCAGAGGGCTTGAATGTCTCGATGGAAGAAGAGACGCTGTTAGAGAACAAGGAGGCAGGATTCAGAGCACTTCTTCTCCGTTTCAAATTCGAGAATAAGAGCAGTTCCTCAATCACGATCCCATCCTATCAATTTGAACTGGAAGATAAGGATGGATCTCGATTTGGAGGGGAACGACTTGGTGCTAAGACGGATAAGAAATCACTGCTTCCAAGCGCTGCTGTAGTTGAATCTCACATGTTCGTGATCCCTGATGGCTCGAAGGAACCGGAGTTACTGCTGCATGTTGTCGACAACCGAGAAGAACAAACCTATCCTTTCATTGTGGATACGTTCCGTTTCAAGACGAGTTACGATAATACTGGAGACTTGCTGTTTGATATGTATCCATTCCAATTGAAAATTAATGATTGGGGAGGAAGCTGGTTGCGGGGCGGAGCTGACATGGTTCAATCGTCTTCGTATGCCTTAAGACTGAAACTGAATATTATTCGGGCGAAGCAGGTAATGAGTGAGCCGAACTTATCGAAAATCAAACTGGAGCTAACCGATCATAGCGGACGGATGCTTGGATCCAAGCTGTTCTCACTTGTTGAGGAGCCACTCTTGAGGGAAGGAGAACAGAACATCATTTTTGAGAACATTGATATGCTTGGCTTGAGTTATCCTGTCACGGTCAGCTTCTATGAAATGTTTGATACGCCATATGGACCGGTAAAGCGGTTCCTGGGTAGAGTGATAAGAAGTTAATTTTGACCAGAGATTAACTACTATGATAGAAGAGGGTTAGAGAATTATTTTCTCTAA
>NZ_MAIS01000328.1:0-370 GCF_001680695.1 Paenibacillus sp. KS1
GCCAAAGGCAAAGTGGTGTATTCCAAAAAGATAGAATGGGATGAAGCGGGAATGATCAGGCTGGAATATGCCAATGGCAAAAACAAATTGGTGCTGAGTCTGAGAAAGATAGAAAACGGAGAGGAAAAGAAATCTAAAGAAGGATTCCAGTTTAAGTCTGCCGACGAGAAGGCCAAAGAAAATGCTAAACAGCCAAAGAATGAAATCCTTCAAGACATCAATAATTCACTGTCATGGACAGAAAAAGGAGTAAGCTGCACGATTTCCACAAATCCCGAGAATCCTTTGACGAAGGAAGAGATGATCAAGCTTGCGAAAACGATGATTAAAAAATAGTTCAGGAGAGGAGCATTACCCATGAAAAACACAA
>NZ_MAIS01000041.1:0-50579 GCF_001680695.1 Paenibacillus sp. KS1
CCCGTAGCCCCCGTAGCGCCAGTAGCGCCAGCGGCACCTCCTGTAGGCCCTGTAGGCCCGGTGGGGCCTAATAAAGACGGAGCTGCCAATACACTTTCTAATTTGGATTGCAGCAAAAATTCTTTTTTCGTTAAATCATTGATTGTCCCTCGGACGCTCTCGTTGATAAGAAGCAGGTCACTTATACTAGCTGGTGGTGAGGTTACGCCCGGTAATGTGCCGAGAGCAAATTGGATTTTTTCCCCTTCCGCATTAATAATATGGCTTAAGCCTAATTCCTCCAATGCGATTGAGGATAGAAGCAAGTTTAGAGCGTCATCTCTTGTTACGGATATAAGCGGTGTAATATTAGGAATGTTGGATTGTGACATGATGTTCCTCCTTTATTTGTAATTTTGTGATACCACTATATGTATATGGAGTATGTCGGTAATTGCAACAGCTTGAACCTAGTAGGGTAACTCAAGATCTTCTACGACAAAGCTGAAGCTCTGCAAGTATGCTAGACGTCGCTCGATCTATGATCTGTTCTCGCTTTCCTCTAAAAATCTATTACTAGCGATCGTATCATCGCCGCGAGGCATACGTTTCTTGAAGGCAGCAATGATTCCCGATCCACCAGCCAACATAAATATAATAGCGCAGACTACTCTGTATTCAGAGCGGTCTGCGCATGTGTGCTGATAGAGATTCGATTGCGGAATACCTACTTCAATAGGCTTCAATATTTAGATGATTCATGGGTTAGGCTTCGCGATACAATGGAATGTCCGTGGTCAGTCTGCGAACACCAATTTCGACGAGCTTATAAGCATCTTCCAGTCTGCGAACGGTCCAGACACCAAGGCCTACACCGGCTGCTTGCGTCTCGGCGACGAGCTGCGGATGCTCCAAGACTGTTGACAACTGGATCAGAAGTGTAGCATTTCCCAGCTCAGCTACTGCCTTCAGATCAACAAGCTCGCTTGACAAGAGCGCAAGCTCAATGTCGCTGTTTAGGCTGCGTAATATACGTAAATTGTCTGGGTAGAAAGAAATAAACATCGTGCGTTCTGTCATATCATATTGATTCAATAGATGAAGGATGGCGCGAAGTTCCTCTTCTGTATTATGTTCTTTCAATTCCAGCTGAAGGCCAACTTTTCCCCCGCATAATTCAAGCACTTCTTCCAGCAGTGGAACACCGCATCCAGCTAACTCTGGGTTGAACTTCTTGCCTGCATCCACCTGCTGAAGCTCAGCTACCGTCTTCTCCCGGATGCGTCCTGTGCCCGTTGTTGTTCGATCGAGTGTATCGTCGTGGATGACGACGGGAATGCCGTCTTTCGAATGATGTACGTCGATTTCTAACGTATCGGCGCCCATTTGAATGGAACGGCGGAATGCCGCCATCGTATTCTCGGGATGCACCGCTGCATAGCCACGGTGAGCGACAATTTCAACATCATTGAACAGTGCGTTGGAACTCATGATAATCCTCCTCATTATAGCGAACATGATAGCGAATGTGATGATAACTGCGTTATCATGTATCATAGGATCCGTATGTAAGTATGTGTGCATGCGGAATTGACTCCGATTATACTTGATACATGATGGAAGAACAATGGAGATTTTATAACGGTTACGTGTTGTTCTTGTAAATATATACGCAGCTGAAGGAGAAAAATGGACATGAATTATGAGGAAAAGAGTTGGTCAATTTCTTTTTGGGGGACAGGAGACTCCATGGGGGTTCCACGAGTATATTGCGACTGTGAGGTGTGCAGAGAGGCGCGTGAGGAAGGACAGAACCGCCGTTATCGTTCCTCTGTTGTGATTGAACGAGCTGACGAACGGCTTCTCATCGACTGCGGGCCGGATTGGACAGGCCAGATGGAACGTGCAGGCTTGTTCTGGATAGATGATATCCTCATCACCCATGCGCATCAGGATCATATCGCAGGGCTCCCCGCATATGCGGATGCATGCCGCTGGCTGGATCGACAAGGGCATGTCATTGCTCCCGCAGAGGTGAATCAATTGATTCGAACGATGTATCCATGGCTTGAGCGGTTCATCCAATTCGAAGATATCGAGCAGACATGGCAGTGGCGGGACTGGTTCATTCAACCGATCCGGGTCAATCATGGCAAGAATGGCTATTCCTACGCCTATCGCTTTGATCGGCTTCAAGCCGTCTCGAAAATGGAGGAACCGCCGTATTCGGCAGCGGAGAGTCAGAAATTAGAAGGGAATGAAGACTCCGCGAATGCGGAATCAGCTGCGTTGAATAGTTGGTTATATGCTTCGGATGCAATTGGACTAGGCGCTCAGGAACGTCAATTTTTCCGCGATCTCGATCTTCTTATATTGGGAACGAATTTTTATCACGAACAGGCAGCCTATGAGACCCGTTCTGTATACGACATGGTCGAGGCTGTGGAATTGCTTCAGGATATCTGCCCGAAGCGGACCATATTTACGCATATGTCCCACGACATTGATTTCCGTACAAGCTATGAGCTGCCTGCGAATGTGGCGTTGGCTCGGACAGGAATGCGAGTGGAAGGGTAACCGAGGTTACCCTTTTTTGCTAGAGAGGTACGACGCTCATCTGCTGATCTTCAAATATCCGCTTGGCTGTAAATATGGCATTGAGGACGCGGGGGAATCCGGTATATGGAACACAATGAATCATCGCTTCAATGATTTCGTTAGGGGTTAGACCGACATGAAGTGCTGCTCGAATATGGACATGTAACTGCGGCTCGCATCCGCCTTGAGTAGTAAGGGATGCAAGTGTGATGAGCTGACGCTGCTTCAAATCTAGCCCCTCACGAGAATAAATGTCTCCAAATGCAAATTCAATAATATATTGACCAAGCTCAGGGGCAATCCCGCTCAAGGATTCAATCACATGCTCGCCTGCCTCGCCATCTACTTCCTTCAACCTGTCCCAGCCTCGTTGATAACGCTCAGTTGCCACTTTTTCTTCATTATCCACATTCATCATCGGGAAGTCCTCCTTTAAGATAGATAATCCAATCGTATTGGAATGCACTGCATGAATGACATGCTACACATTAGAGTGCGCTCTATAGCAAGCCTTTTTTTCGGTGTTGGGTGGCGTGATATAATGTTCCATTATGAAAACCTATTTTACGATCCAACAAATTGCGGATAAGATAGGACTGTCCGTACATACGTTGCGCTACTACGAAAAGATTGAGTTGCTGACAGAAGTGCAGCGCGATGCAAATGGCTACCGGCAGTATACGGAATCGGACATAGCGTGGATTCATTTCCTGCTCCGATTGCGTGCGACAGGCATGCCAATCAGGGAGATGCAGCAGTTTTCTCATTTGCGAAGCAGAGGGGATTCCACGATACGTGCACGACGTGCGTTATTGGAGGAACATCAAGAGCAGGTTATGGCACAAGTTAAGGAGTTGCATGAGCATCTACTGAAGATTGAATCCAAAATTGAGCACTATAAACGACTAGAGGAGAACCCAGTGGAGTAATACCTGTGCGGTTGATTAAAAAAGAACCGCTTTCCCAGACGGTTTTGTCTGGTCGAAAGCGGTGCTTCGTTTAGGTGTGATTAGTTCGCGCTGTCACGATTCAGGATGAACTTCTCTATGACATGACGTACTCCTTCATCATTGTTGCTCTCTGTTACATAATCGGCAATCGTCTTAAGTGAATCAACGGCATTGCCCATCGCAACACCGAGTCCAGCCGTCTCGATCAGATCATGGTCATTCCATGAATCTCCGATACCGATCGTCTCTTCCAAGCTGCAGCCGAAGTGTTCCGCCAAATGGCGCAATGCGCTTCCCTTCGTGCCCTCATAATGGGTAACCTCTAAGAAATGAGGCTTCGACTTTGTAATATGAACCTCTGATCCCAGCAATTCCTTCAGTTCTTCTGCGACACGATCCAGTCGATCCGGTTCGTCGATCATGAGCATCTTCGTGGAAGGGGAAGCGAGCAGACGATCAAAGTCAGGTTCTATGAAATAAGGAATGCGGCTCAAGTTCGCGTAGTCAATCAGCTTTTGATTTTCTTCGCGAGCGTACAGCTTGTCATCAATGTACAACTGCAGATGGATATTGTGCTCGTCACAGTAGCGAAGCAGCTTAAGCGCAGCATCGCGCGGCACTGCACGCTCGTAGAGTACTTCACCGTCCATTACGTTCTTCACCAGAGAGCCTTGATACGTAATGAGAGGCACATTTAGACCTGTCTGCAGGGCAATGTTATGAGCAGAAGCATACATGCGTCCTGTTGCAAGTGTAACGGTAACGCCTTGTTGAACGGCGAGCTCCAATGCACGCTTTGTGCCGGGAGTTACCTGCTTGTCATCATTAATCAACGTGTCGTCTACATCAATTGCGATAAGTTTATACATGGGTTATGAGTTTCTCTCCTATCTATGCAGCACATATTCATGTACTGGTAATAGGGGCTCGTCACATTTTTATCCACGAACACCCGTATTTCTCTCTACTTCTATTGTACAGCATGTCCGCTCCATTTCAATTCGGCAACGATCATTCCAATAAAAATAAGCCCACATCCCGCAAGCGCCCATCCTCCCAGCGCTTCTCCGGCAAAGGTTACGACCGTAATGGCGGCAAATACCGGTTCCATCGCAAATAAAATCGCAACGCGTGTCGCGGAGGTATATTTCTGACACCAAGTCTGCGCCCAGAAGGAAAACGCGGTCGAGAGCCCAATGGATATAGCAAGTGCGAACAGCACCTTCGGTTCCGATAAGGCTTGCCCGAGCAATCTCATTGTTAGCTGCGGTTCGAAGATGGCCGAACTAATACCAGATAGAATGCCGACAGTCATAAGCTGTACCGTAACAAGCGGCAGTGTATCATGCTGCGATGCGAAACGGCCTGTCAGGGCGATATGCATGGCGAAGCCGACAGCGCAGAGCAGCACGAGTCCGTCTCCCTTATTCCACTCAGCCGTTCCACCGTTGAAGGCGAGCAAATACAGCCCGCAAAGAGCAAGCAGTGCGGAGATCCAAGTTGGGAGCGTCAGCCGCTGCTTCGACAGCCATAAGGTAATGAAAGGAACCAGCACAACCGATAGACCCGTTAGAAATCCGGTGTTGGTTGTCGTTGTGTATAACAGTCCAATGGTCTGAAACGCATATGCGGAAAATAACCATAAGCCAAGTATCCCGCCGTGAAGAAGCAGTCGCTTGTTCAGGAAGATAGTCAAGGTGCGTCTTGTAAAAAGCAGAACGACTGCAAACAGCAGTCCAGCGCATGCAAAGCGAATTGCATTAAAGGCAAGAGGGGGCAACGTATGGACAGCATGCTGAACAACAAGAAACGTACTGCCCCAAATCAATGCAACAAGCAAGAGACATACATCGGCCAACCATGTGCGTTTCATGATGAGTAAAATAGACTCCCTTCCCACTTTCAAATATTTTACTCTTATCATGTAAGAAAGAGCGCATGCTGTAAAGCACAGTTTTCAATGATCTATCCTTTACATCCTTCATTTTCCATGCTAAATTGGAGTAAGAATCCGAAATGCGGTAGAAATATTGGATGATTATTTCTAACCTATGGGAGTTGGAAACGATGAAGGTAGAGGAAACGAACAAAAGAGTAGAGAAGCTTGCTGAACAACTGCAAGGAAATTTGATTGTATCGTGTCAGGCGTATCCAGGGGAAGCGTTGTATGGAAGCGATATGATGGTGCGCATGGCCTTAGCAGCCGTGAATGGCGGTGCTGCCGGAATTCGCAGCAATTCGCCGCAAGATGTTGCAGCGATTAAGGAAGCGATTCGCATTCCGGTTATCGGAATATGGAAGAAGGAATATCCGGGTTCTAACGTATATATAACTCCGACTCTTGCGGATGTTGAAGTGATGATTGCTGCCGGCGCTGACATGGTCGCGCTTGATGCCACGATGCAGCCGCGTCCATCGGGTGAAACGCTTGAATACATTGTAAACGTTATCAAAACAAAATATGACATCCCCTTGATGGCGGATATTTCAACTTATGAGGAAGGGATTCGCGCGGCGGAGTTGGGTTTTGATTTTATTTCTACGACATTATCAGGTTATACGCCCTATAGCGTGCAGCAGAAGGAGCCGGATATGGAGCTGATCAAGCGGCTGGCCGCAGCAGTGTCAACGCCGATCATCGCGGAAGGACGCATCCATACACCAGAGCAGGCGGAGGAAGCCTTGAGAAATGGCGCATTCTCCGTTGTAGTGGGCACGGCCATTACACGTCCGCATACGCTTACCAGTTCATTTGTTTCCAAGATAAAAGGGGGGCAAGTCCCCGTCCAAGCAGCGATGTCGGGCTCGGTCATCCCTGTGATTGCTCAGAATCAGGATGGGAATGAACCTGCCAGCAAGGGAGAGGCGTTATCATGACAGACGCAGTGAACAGTCATGAATCTGTCGTCATCGCTATTGATATTGGTGGAACGAATATAAAGAGCGGCATTGTAGATAAACAGGGAAATGTACTTCATTCCCGTACCATTCCTACAGAGGCTATGCTTGGACGAGACGAACTGCTGAACAAGCTGAAGCAGCTTATTCATTATTATCGGAGTGAGGCGGCACAGAATCAGTGGGCAGTAGAAGGCATTGGTATAGGTTCCGCAGGCTATATTCACCGCGATGGGCATGTGGCTCATGCGACGGATAATTTGCCGGGTTGGAGCGGGACTCCTGTTCAAGAATTGCTTCATGAAGCGACGGGTGTGCCGGTTCGCGTCATTAACGATGTGCATGCAATCGCCCTCGGGGAGAGCTGGAAGGGCGCAGGCAGAGGCATGGATCAATTCGTCTGCGTCGCGCTCGGTACAGGAATTGGAGGTGCGATTATTGAAGAGGGTGCACTCTATGGCGGGGCTGATGGCCATGCGGGTGGATTCGGGCACTTCATCGTGCAGATGGATGGCGAGCCTTGTACTTGTGGATTGATCGGTTGTTGGGAGCAGTATGCTTCTGTAAATGCCTTGAAGCGGATGATTAGAGAGAAGATTACTTCTCTTGAAGGCAGTTCTTCTGCGGCATCAATATTGCCTCAATGTGAGGAGAAGCCAGAGGCTTGGTTCGCAGCGGCACGTAGTGGCAATCTGGCAGCAAATGAGGTCATTACCCAATATATTCGAAACATCGCAGTTGGGCTTGTGACGCTGCAGCATGTGCTCAATAGTCGTCGATTTGTATTAGGTGGAGCTGTTATCGGACAAGGGGCATGGCTGCTTGAAGCAATTAAGGAAGAGATGCGCAAGATGTGCATGCCTGCATATTGGGGAGATGGTGTGGAACTCCATGCTGCTGAAATGGGTGAGCATGCTGGGGTAGTCGGAGCTGCCAACTGTATTTGGACGGAGCTTCATTCGACCCAACCTTCCGACCATTTTTCTGTAATCTAGTCTACTTCTAACTTGCATAATAAATCGATCGTAATAAGCGGCAATAGCAGGACGTGAACTGTCTGTTTGCCGCTATTTTATCGTGTTCTTACCAATGAATCGAAGCAGTTCACGTCGGGGACTGTATGGTATAGTGACCCTGTTTGAGCTATCACTAAGTAAGAGCGCTTTCATTATTTTGTTATCAACATGTTGATTTTTTAATCGTTCCATTAGATGATAAGGCTAGTTCGAATTTCCCTGTGAATGGGTTGTGCATGATGACTTTGGTGTAAGCACCGACCACTGACGTCGTGGATGGCTGTTAATCGGATGGTGAATGAGGCATGTGGAATCTTGCCTAGTACGATCAATACATCGATTGAACCGATGAACTATGAGTGAGGGAAGTCCGAACAATAGGATTGTGTCAGTAGTTGTGAGCTGGCATGGAAATAAACAAATCCGGCACAAGATACGCTATAGAGTGCCGCATCATACGGATTGAAATACATAAAGAAGTTAGGGGGAATCATGAGATGGTCGCAGGTGAACATACCAATACACTGCTGCTGATTAGAAGTCTCTATCCGTCACTGACGAAGACGGAGAAGAAAATAGCAGACTATGTATTGAAAAATGCCGAATCGGTGCTATATGCGACAGTTACGGATTTAGCGGAGCGAGCAAGTGCGGGCGAGACTTCTGTTCTGCGTTTTTGTCGTAATCTGGGTTTTAAGAGCTACCAAGATTTCAAGCTATCCTTGGCTAAAGATCTGGTATCGCCACTGAAACATGAAGATAGTGAGATTGTTGAGAGTGATGACTTGGCTGTTGTAGCGAAGAAAATGACACTGGAGAATGTTGCCTCGCTTGAACATACGCTATCCTTGCTGAATATGGAGGAACTGAATAAGGCGGTCGATGCCATCGTGAAGGCGAAGCGCCTGTTCTTCATGGGGGTAGGCTCGTCCGCTATGACAGCGATGGATGCACAGTATCGCTTTATGCGGCTTGGCTACACTGGGGAAGCGATAACAGATCCGCACGTGATGGCGATGAATGCGGTACTTATGACCGAAGAAGATGTCGTATTCGGCATATCAACATCAGGCAGTACGAAGGATTTGGTGGACACGATTCGATTGGCGAAGGAGAATGGCGTATTTTTCATTTGCTTGACGAGCCATGCGAAGTCCCCTATTACGAAATATGCAGACTCCATTCTGCTGATCAAATCCAAGGAGACACCTCTTGAGGGTGGGGCCTTTTCATCGAAAATTGCACAAATCCATGTCCTCGATATTCTGTCGACGGCTGTTGCCTTACAAGATAAGGAGAAGGCATACAAGGCAATTCAACAAACGGCCAAGTCCGTATTGGACAAGCTATACTAAGCTTATGAGCTTCAGTGCTTTATGACTTTGATAAGACATACCAGTAGTCTGAATGGGATCGGGCGACGCCCGGTATATTTCGCGTTACATAACGAAGAGGCGTTCTCATCAAGAGAGGACGCCTCTATCTGCTTCACGGACTATTCCTGCAGCATAAGCAGCCCGACAAAGTCATCTTTGCTAATGTTGCCGAGGTAATGATTAATGTCCATATCTCCAATTGCCTCGGAGACGGCTTGTTCCTCATAGCGAACTCCTTGGAGCCGTTCCTCAATATCACTTACCTCGCCGATTCCGAAGAAGTCCCCGTATATCTTCATTGATTGAATCACACCATCCGCTACATCCAATCGTACATCGACGATTCCGGCAGGGAATTTCTTCGTATGCTCCACATTGAACTTCGGAGAGTGGCCATAGTTCCAATCCCAGTTCTGGTAGCGTTCCTCGGAGATTCGATGAATAATCTCCCAATCCTGCTCAGTCAACACATACTGCGGAACTTGATCCGCTTCGATACCGAAGATGTGGTGCAGAATCGAAGCCTTGAATTCTTCAATGGTCATTGGCTCCTTCAAGTACTCCGCTATATTGGCAACACGGGAGCGCACAGACTTCGTGCCCTTGGATTCGATTTTGATTTGGCGCACCTTCAGTGCAGATGCGACATGTTCCATTTCCGAATTGAACAGCAGCGTTCCATGGCTGAACATGCGGCCACGGGTAGCGAACTGGGCGTTTCCTGAAATTTTGCGCTCCCCAACTTGGATATCATTGCGTCCAGTCAGATCGGCATTCACGCCGAGAGCGTGCAAGGTGTCGATAACAGGCTGGGTGAATTTGCGGAAGTTATGGAAGGACTCACCGTCATCCTTAGTAATGAAGCTGAAGTTCAGGTTGCCTGTATCATGATATACAGCTCCACCGCCAGAAAGGCGACGCACAACATGAATGTTGTTATCTTTCACGTACTCGGCATTGATTTCTTCGATTGTATTTTGGTTTCTACCTATAATGATCGATGGCTCATTGATATAGAATAGAAGATAGCTGTCTTCCTCAAGCGGCAAATGCTTCAATACGAATTCCTCGATTGCAAGATTGATCCGCGGGTCTGTTATGCCTTGATTATCAATAAACTTCATAGCTTGTCCGTCTCCTTCATGTAGAAGCTGTTGGTGCATATAGTTCTATTGTATACGATTTGCAAGAGAATACAAAATAGATTTGATATTGATAATCGTTATCATAGATGATATGATGTGAAGTAACAAAGACGGTTACAATGCAACCTATTGAGGGGGACTTCAGAATGTCAATTGCTTCAATTATTCGAGAACGTAGAAGTATACATGAATTCAACGACAAGCCTGTTGATCGCAGCCTGGTGCTGCAGCTGTTGAATGACGCAGTATGGGCACCGAACCACGGACTGCGTGAGCCTTGGCGCTTCATATATGCGGAAGGAGAAGGAAAGGCGCGTATTATGAACGGACTTCTTACCATTCTAGATAAGACTAAGCTAAGAGATGCAACGCCAGAGCAACGCCAGAAGTTCGAGGAGCATTTGATGCATGTCCCTGCTTATTTGCATGTGGTTATGCCTGAAGACCCTCGTCCGAATATTTGGCAAGAGGATTTGGAAGCGGTGAGCGCTCTGATTCAGAACTTCCAGCTGCTTGGATGGGAACATGGTCTTGGCATGCTGTGGCATACAGGCGACTATATCTACAACAAGCAATATCGTGAGATGGTTGGCGTACAACCAGGCGAGAAGCTTGTCGGGGTAATCCGCATCGGCTACTTTGACGATGCGCCGAAGGCTCGCCCGCGTACGAGTGCGGAGCAACTCTTCACTGTAATCGATCAATAAAGGAGGATGGCCAGTGCAACTGGCTCTGTCCTAACAATAAGGAGTGCCTCGCAGCGTATGCTGATCGGGCACTCCTTATCTTTTGTATCACGGATAGTAATATTCACGAAGTAAACGGTTACATGATCAAGGATGATCTAATGGATCCGCCTTGATAAAACGATGGTACAGCATTAATTCCAAGGAGTGCTTGATCACCCACGCAGCCAGCAGCACACAGACAAGCAAATGAGCGCATACGAGCGGAGACAGCAATAGGGTGCGTGTATCCGATACATATATTAAATAGGCCGCACAGCAAGCTACAGCAAGGACGAGAAAGAGTAGGCTGAACTGATTGGCCTGCATGGATACAGAACGAGCAAGCTCCTTGTCCTCGGCCTCATCCTTGGACATAAAATTGATAAAGTGCATAACGACTTGAACGACGACGGCAATTCCGAACACGTTCCGGGCAAGGGCCATCATTTCCGTGCTGTATAATCCAATGTCTCCCTTGAGTCGAAATAGAATTGCAGCGTAATAGATGGTGACAATGATGGCGGCGCCGAGAGTAGCCCATGATGTCTTGTGATGCACCGACATAATCATCCCTCCTCATCCATGACATATCACACCTGTTAAGATGTGTGGTGCAACAAGATTATACAGCAATTAACAGAAGTGTTACAGTGTGCGATTGACCAATGTTTTTTGGCATTTCGTAATAAAACCTTTGCAATTCCAATATAATTGCTTGCGAATCGCACCGCAACGCCCGTAGTGAACGGAAGAACTGCACATATTTACAGGAAAATTCGTTTGACGAACATTGCTCTGTTACGCATAATGGACGAGTAGAAACGATTCCATATTGGAAAGCTCCGGTTCGTGGAGCTAGCAGTACATAGATATTTTCAACCTTTGGACAAATCCAATTGACATCATTGGGAGGCAGACAGCAATGGGCACAATTGAACGATTCGGGCATGGTGGGGATGTGTGGACGGCTGCGGACGCGTTCGGCGTCGATCGTAAGGCACTGCTGGACTTCAGTGCGAATATTAATCCGCTTGGACCGCCTTCGGCTGTTATAGATCGTCTGGGGCGCGAGATGATGCCGTCAATCGTTCATTATCCGGATCCTGGACATCGACAGATGAAGAAGCTCTTAGCTGCGAGGTTAGGGGTCGACGAGGCACTGATTAGCATCGGCAACGGGGCTGCAGAGTGCATGGCGCTGCTGTTGCTGGCGATTCGGCCTAAACGGGTTGGCGTAATTGCCCCTTGTTTCTCTGAATATGAGACACTGTCGCGCAAGTTCGGAGCAGAAGTGATGCATAGGGTTGGCAGTGAGGATAACGACTTCCGTGCTACCGAGTCTCAACTGACAGAGCTTATCGAGCAGGCGGATGTCGTATTTATCGGCCACCCGAACAACCCGAATGGTGCATTATATGATCGCACGCTGCTGGGAAGACTTGCAGCCTTAGCAGAAGTTGCTTCTACGATTCTCGTAATCGATGAAGCATTTATTGACTTTGCGAATGAAGAGGAGCATTCCTTGATTCCATTCGTTCATCGATGCTCGAATCTTATTGTACTTCGTTCACTTACGAAGTTCTATGCGATTCCTGGATTACGTCTCGGGTACGCAATCGCCCAGCCGCAGCATATTGCGGCGATGTCGGCTATGCAGGTGGCATGGAGTGTCAATGGCTTGGCACTAGCGGCAGGGGAGGCCCTACTGACGGACGAGCAAGCGGATCAATACGCGGCTTCAACACGAGCTCTCATCGATGAAGAACGGGCTGTTCTGCGTCAGCAGCTGCACATGTTAGGCATTCGAACATGGCCAAGCGTAGCGAATTTCCTATTATGCAGATCTCCAGAAGGGTGGACGGCGAAGTCGCTTCAGGCCGAATTATGCCGCTCTGGCATTCTCATTCGCAATTGCGACATGTATGTTGGACTGACGGAGAGAGACTTCCGATTGGCAGTCAAGGATCGCGCTGCGAATGCAATTGTGGCATCAGCCCTTGCAGCTGTGTTACAGTAGACAAACACAGAATGAAGGAGAAGTGGGATGCAGCCATATCGAGAGAGCAACTGTACCTATACATCTAGACATATTGCAGGAGTACATATTCGCTGGGAGGATGCTCTCATCGCTGTTGAACTTCCACAGATAGCGCCGATATGGAGCAGTGCTGTATTTCATGGAGGGCAATGGGCGGGCAATCGGATCTTGAATCAGATGGTTCATTATCAGTTCAATTGTGCAGATCCGATAGAGTATCTTCGTCTGACGTGTGTAGAGAAGGGGTACGCTCCGGAGCAGACCGTTGGGCTTATGACCGCTGCTAAGGTGAGCCATGCATCTGTTGCTGAGCAGGATGCGGATGAATGTTCGCTTCTGTGCGTAACGACTGCCGGAACGTCTAATGCGGCTCGTGCTGGGATGCCGCGGCGAGTATTCTCATCTTATGAACCATTGAAGCCAGGGACGATTAATTCCATTCTTATTATGGATGGCAAATTGTCTGATGCCGCGGTATGGAATGTGTTCATGACGGCAACGGAGGCCAAATGTGCGGCTCTGTCTGATCTGGGCATCTTAGATTCAGAGACGGGGCGCATTGCCACGGGGACGACGACAGATGCAATTGTATTTGCCGTGATAGACAGTGGACGATATGAACCTGTGCATTGCTATGCAGGTACAGCGACCACATTGGGTCATGCGGTCGGACAACTCGTTTATACTACCGTATATGAGTCTGTCAAGACCCAGCATGAAGCGTGACCGCTAACAGATTGGAACAACCTACTAGGGTGGGAGACATATGACAGCAGCGTTCATCATAATAGCAGCATACATATGGGATCGGATTGTAGGCGATCCTCGGGCTATCCCGCATCCAGTCGTTGGGATAGGCAAAGGAATAAGCAGAGTAGAACGTGTTATACGCAGGATAAGTCCTTCCGAGCAGGCACTCAAGCCGCTAGGCATCCTGCTGCCGATTATCGTGGTAGGAGGGGCGTATGCGTCGACTTGGCTTATACTAACAGGACTATATCATGTTCATGAATATGTAGGATGGGTTGCCGAGGCATTGCTCATTGGAACGACAATTGCGGTAAAGGGACTGAAGGATGCAGGGATGGCTGTGTATCGGAGGCTGAAGGAGCAGGACTTAGAGGGTGCAAGGCGAGAAGTCGGCATGATTGTCGGCCGCGATACAGAGCAATTGGATGAACCGGAAGTCGTGCGAGCTACCGTCGAGACGGTAGCGGAGAACATTGTTGATGCGGTCATTTCGCCGCTATTCTTCGCACTTATCGGAGGCGCTCCGCTGGCTATGGCATATCGTGCGGTGAATACGCTCGATTCTATGGTCGGCTATAAAAATGAGAAATATCAGAATTTGGGCTGGGCATCTGCCCGCCTCGATGATATCGCCAACTGGATACCAGCACGGATCACTGCTGTGCTCATCACGCTGAGCGCTTGGATTCATCGGTATGATGCACGCAGGGCTTGGTCAATGGCGCTTCGAGATGCAAGCAAGCATCCAAGCCCGAATAGCGGGTGGGCAGAGGCAGCAGCAGCAGGTGCGCTTGGCATCAGGCTTGGCGGTTATAATGTGTATAAAGGAATACGTTCGTTCCGCGCTTATATGGGGGATATGAAGCAGCCTCTGCAAGCAGAGCATGTGCCTGCGGTATGCAGGCTGCTCGTAAGCAGCTCGACAGTCTTTGTTATTCTGGCAGGCCTGCTCCTATATGTGCGCGGAGGATGGCTTCTGTAGATGAATGGCGGATGAAGGAGTACAAATGGGATGACACGGACAACTAAATGGAATGCTCCCGCTATTCATCGGAACCGGCGTCGTTCAGGAGCATCGAAAAACAACAGGAAACGATTATTAATGACAAGACATATGTTACGAAAAAAGAGTCAAGCAAGCGGCAAAATTGTGCGCTTCGCACTTGTTCGTCATGGCTTGACGCAAGAGAATACGGAGCGGCGATATATTAGCTATTCGGATGTACCGCTATTGCCGGATTCACCAGAAGAGCTCCGAGCTCTTCGCCGAACATTGGCGCATCCATCACCGCTGCTATACACGAGCGATATGCGCCGCTGTCGCGACACGCTCGCCTATTTGCGTCCGCGTGACAGCATCCAAGCTGTGGAGGACACAAGGCTGCGAGAATATGACTTCGGTATGTGGGAAGGGTTAACCTACAATGACTTGAAGGAAGATCCACAGTATCGAAGATGGCTTGACGATTCATCAGCCATCCAGCCGCCGCGCGGGGAACCGTGGCAGTCCTTCTGTACGCGAACGGCGCATGTATGGTGGGAAGTGCTGCGCAATGCGCGTGATTCCTTCATCAGCAGCGGAAATCATATGGAACGGCAAGAGGGCGCTATCCGTCGTCGGCCGTACCATTCTTCGCCGCTGCCACGTGGACGTGTGCTGCGCAGCAAGACAAGCCGGATGCAGAGACAGTCATATGGAAGCGGGCCTAGTCCGCGGCCGGATGTTGTCATCGTCACACACGGGGGCGTCGTTCGTCGCTTATATACGCTGGCTTTCCCGCGGAAGTCATTCTGGGAAGCCGCTGCGCCAATCGGTGGCGGTGTTATGATTACGGCGAAGCGATGTGCCCGCAAATGGAAGTTCTTGCGAGCAGAACGGCTTCCAAGCAGATGATGACGTTTGTGTGTCAAAGCAGGTTCATTAGATGCACGCAATGATGTAATCTATTGCAACGCAGAGGCTTTTCCCCTATAATCAATTATCGAGTTTAGCACTTGGATGACGAAATGTATTCCATATTGAATAATCGTGATACTTCAGGTCCTTGGGTATGTATGCGGTACGGATCCATACGCGTTGCTCGGTAAGAGATACCGATGTATTGTATGGTCGATGCATATTCGAGGTTAATAGGGAAGCCGGTGTGAACCCGGCGCGGTCCCGCCACTGTGAATGGAGTGTTGCGCTCATGATGCCACTGTCGAATTCGTTAGTGTGTGCTGTATGAACCGCTATGGATGGGAAGGCGAGCTGCAACGTATTCTCCTAAGTCAGGAAACCTGCCTGAAGATGGACGAGCTGTATCCTTCGCGGAGAGGATCACGTCATTGGCGTAATGCATCAGGCAACATGGCAGCGCAGCTGCTTGCTTCCTGCTTCTAGGTGTCTGTTGAATATTGCGATAGATGACTTTGTGTTCCCCCGGATCGAAGGATCGGGGGTTTTTGCTGTATTTGGAAATGATTTCACATCCCATCAAGCACTTCGTTTGTACAAGGTAAACTGCAGTTCAATGCAATTGCACAGCACGAATGTATATCACAAATTCAGTCACAGTAGGATTTACAGCTCAGGTATATGCAAGTGCTCATTGACAACTGATACCGAATGGGGATGTACATACATTCTTACGGCAAGTGCAGCTTGCAGTGCATTATCGTTCGCATGGCGAAGGATGGAACCGCTTTACACCTGCACGGGTAGTACATGGTTAGAGACTAGGAAGAATGACGCGAGGGAGAGATTCTGACATGAACAAATGGCTGAACAAATGGCTGAACAAATCGGTAGCGGCGCTATTGGCGCTTATGCTTACAGTAGGACTGGCGGCTTGCGGCAATCAAGATGCGGCTAAGCCTGCTGAGAATAATACTGCACAGCAAGAGTCCAATGGCAATGGGGCTACAGAACAACCGAAGCAGGATGATCTAAAAACGACGTATCCGCTGACTGTTAAGGATGCAACGGGTGAAGAATTCACATTCGACAAAGCGCCAGAACGTATTGTGTCCGTGTCTCCAGCTGAGACAGAGTCCTTGTTCGCACTTGGATTGGATGCACAAATCGTTGGGGTGTCTGATTTTGATGATTATCCGGAAGCAGCGAAGTCCAAAGAGAAAATGGGCGGCATTACGAAGCCGAATGAAGAGGCAATTATTAAAGCTAAGCCGGACATCGTGTTCACAGGCATCTCGATGAAGGAGCCAGTTGTGAAGAAGTTCCGTGAGCTGGGCATTAAAATATTCAAGGTAGAACCAAAAACGTACGACGATGTGATTAAGAACATCGAATTGTATGGTCAAATTACGGATCAGCAAGCTAAAGCGAAGACGATTGTTGACAACATGAAGCAAGTGCGTGAAGATGTGAAGTCGGCCGTTCAAAGTGCGGAGAAGAAAAAGGTGTATATTGAATTCTCCCCAGGCTGGACAGTAGGCAGCGGCGAGTTCATGAACGAGCTGATTGAAATGGCAGGCGGCACGAACGTTGCGGCTGATTCAGCCGGCTGGATTCAAATTAACGAAGAGAACATTATTAAATCCAATCCGGATGTAATCATGTTCACGCAAGGTGTAGTGGACTCCGAGACGAACAAATCCTTGGAAGAAATTATTCGTGGACGCAGCGGTTGGAATAACATCAATGCAATTAAGAACAATCAAGTAATCGGTGTGGATCAGAACCTGATCAGCCGTCCGGGACCTCGTGTAGCTGACGGATTGAAGGCAGTTGCGAAGGCGGTTCATCCGGACTTGGTGAAATAATCATCGTGGAGAAATCGATGAATAAAATGGGTTGGTATGGAGGAGCGGGTATTGCGCTTCTCCTTTTGTCCGTTGTAGGATGTCTTGCTGTAGGCTCTGTACAAATGCCAATGGGGGAAATTGCTCAAATTCTTCTTCATCATATTCCAGGGCTGGATCAGTTCATACCGGTCACATGGGATGACGCTTCCGCGCAAATTATGATGAAGGTACGCTTCCCACGAGTTCTATTGGCAATGCTCGTAGGGGCGGCGCTTGGGGTCGCAGGTACTGCATTTCAAGGAGTGCTGCGCAACCCGTTGGCAGATCCGTATACATTAGGGGTATCTTCAGGGGCTTCTGTTGGAGCCGCATTCCTTATTTACTTCGGTTTGCAGTATTCGCTGTTCGGCGAATGGACGATTCCTGTCGTTGCATTCGCTACAGGGGTAGCGACCCTAATGTTCGTCATTAAGCTGGCCAGTGAGCAGGGGAAGATTCCAATCGAGACACTGATCTTATCTGGAGTCGTGATGCAAGCCTTTCTCGGCTCCATCGTCTCCTTTCTTGTAGCCATGACAAATCAGACGATCAATGAGATTTTGTTTTGGGTGATGGGCAGTTTGGCGATGCGAGGCTGGTCTTATACAGTGGTGCTCGCTCCTTATTTGGCAATTGGCATTGTTATTCTTATTGCATATGCAAGACCGCTTAATTTGCTTGCATTAGGTGAGCGGCAGGCCTCGCATCTCGGACTTCATGTAGAGCGGACGAAATGGGTAGTGCTGCTGACGGCAACGATGATTACGGCAGCTGCCGTATCTGTCTCCGGCGTCATCGGCTTTGTCGGATTAGTCGTTCCGCATCTGCTGCGCTTAATTGTAGGCCCTGATTATCGATATTTGATACCGCTCTCAGCAATTGGGGGAGCGATATATGTGATGTGGGCAGATACGATTGCCCGTACGGCATTCGCACCGACAGAAATCCCACTTGGGGTTGTAACCGCGTTTCTAGGTGCGCCATTCTTCGCCTACTTGCTTATGCGCAATAAGCGAGCGAAACGGGGGAAATGGTCATGACACAGCGAATAGAACATCTTCCGAAAGCAAATCTAGATCATGCAGAGAGCAGCAATCATGCTATTCAAATGGAGAAGGGCAACATCATTGAGGTTCAAGGACTGAGCAAGCATTACGGTGAGAAGCATGTGCTGCAAGATGTGGATTTCGCTGTGGAGTCTGGGGAGTGGGTTGGCATCATTGGTCCGAACGGTAGTGGCAAGTCCACGCTTCTGTCTTTGTTGTCAGGAGTGGATCGACCTACTTCTGGCTCTATACAGCTTGCTGGTCAAATGCTGGGTACCTATAAGCGTAGAGCACTATCTCAGATGATGGCAGTGCTGCAGCAGGAAGCGCTTCCGCCACTTGGATTTACGGTGCGCGAAGTGGTTGAGATGGGACGTTTCCCATTTCAATCATGGCTTGGATCAGAATCCGAGGATAGTGGAGAGATTGTAGACCGGATTATGGAGAAGCTGCAACTGACGGAGCTGGCTGACTATCCGCTTGATCGGATTAGCGGCGGGCAGCGCCAACGAACGGCATTGGCCAAATTAATGGTGCAATCCCCTTCTGTAGTCCTGCTGGATGAGCCGACGACGTATTTGGACATTCATTATCAGGTGCAATTTATGGATATTGTTCGGGAGTGGCAGCAGGATTGCGGGTTGACGGTCGTATCCGTGCTCCATGATTTGAATTTGGCTTCTTTATATTGCGATAGGCTTGTTGTCATTCATGGAGGCGGCATTGCTGCTGAAGGCACACCTGAGCAGATCATGACTACGGAGCTGCTGTCACGTATTTTTGCCACAGAGACGACGGTTGTGCCGCATCCCGATACGGGCCGCCCTCAGATTCTTATTCGACCGAAGCTAGGGTTATAGACGGCCCTGGAAAGCATAAGTTGCTGTAGTTTTGCAATAACGAAATTTATAGCATTCCGCTTGAAAATCGATAACGATGAATATAGTGGATGTTGCATGGAACAAGAGTGGATAGGAGTCATAGTCAGAAAGAACCACAATCTGTGCACGGATCTAAGATCACAACTAAGAACTGAAAACAATCATTTGCACATTTAAGAACAGAACTAAGAAATGAATACAACTATATGCACATCTATGAACACAAGCTTGAACACATGAAAATCAATTTGACAACGGAGATGAGCAGCATGAATGAACGATTGAATCAACTGATCGCACAAATTAAGCCCTTGGATGAGCAGGCAATCCAATCTGCCATTGAACATCAAAATCAATTGACGAAGCCGCCGGGAAGCTTGGGAGTACTCGAGCAGGTTGCGATTCAAGTTGCAGGTATTACAGGAGAGGTTAAACCACAATTCGAGAAGAAGGCCGTTATTGTCATGGCTGGCGATCATGGAGTATGTGAGGAAGGCGTTAGCGCATTCCCATCCGAAGTGACACCGCAGATGGTGTATAATTTCCTCCGTGGCGGAGCTGCGGTCAATGTTCTGTCGCGCGAAGCTGGTGCAGACGTGGTATGTGTCGACATCGGTGTCAATGCGGACTTGGACGATCCGAAGCTTGTATCGCGCAAGGTGCGTAAAGGAACGGCGAATATGGCGAAGGGGCCTGCTATGTCGCGAGAGGAAGCAATCTCTGCGATTCTAGTAGGCGTTGATATTGTGGAGCAGTACGTTCGCGAAGGATACCGCCTGTTCTCGACAGGGGAGATGGGCATTGGAAATACAACGGCGAGCGCGGCGATGCTGTGTGCATTTACTGGAATGGAGCCTGAAGAGGCAGTAGGCCATGGGACAGGCATCGGCGACGCGCAGTGGAAGCATAAATGCAATGTGGTACGGCAAGCGCTTGAAATCAATGCACCGAATCATGAGGATGCATTGGATGTATTGGCGAAGGTAGGCGGGCTGGAAATTGCCGGTCTTACGGGTGTTATTCTAGCTGCGGCGGCGAATCAGGTTCCGGTTGTGATAGACGGGTTTATCTCCAGTGCGGCTGCTCTGGCTGCTGTACGATTAGCTCCGGCGGTACAGCCTTATCTTATTGGCTCGCACTTGTCAGAGGAGCGGGGGCATACAGCGCTGCTGTCTGAGCTGAAGCTGAATCCTTGCTTGCATGTGCAGATGCGTCTTGGCGAAGGGACTGGCGGTGTGCTGATGTTCCAGCTAATTGATGCTGCAGTGCGGATTATGCGGGAGATGGCAACATTCGCAGAGGCGGGTGTAACCAATAAGGAGTAATCGCGGGCTGGCATGCCGGGATTATGGCTCCAAGTGAACAAGAATACTATCGTAGTCAAACAAGCATGATGAATGCATGTATGATGTCAAACTAGGATATTCAATCTAGTATTTTGAAGCAAGGATGAGTGAGCATGGGGAAAATTGTACTCGTAACAGGCGGAGCACGCAGCGGGAAGAGTACGTTCGCTGAGCGATTATTTATGAAGTTGTCCCCGCAGGGCGGTACCTATGTTGCGACCGCTGAAGCTCATGACGAGGAAATGAAGGAGCGCATCAGGCTGCATCAGGCGAGTCGTGAGGCATCTGGATACGCGTGGAGCACAGTGAACCAGTCGTTAGATCTCCCGGATTGGTTGAGTGAAGAAGGACAGCCGACAGTGCTCGTTGATTGCTTAACGATCTGGCTGTCCAATGAGCTTCTGCGTGCAGAGCAGGAGGATGAGGAACGGATGGAGGCACAGTTGGAGTGCCGTATTCGCGACATTCTGCATGCGCTTCAAGGTATTCAGCAGCGTGATGGTGTCATCGTCATGGTAACGAACGAGGTTGGCAGCGGCGTTGTGCCTGCCTACAAGCTTGGACGAGTGTTCCGCGATGCAGCGGGCCGGCTAAATCAGCGAATAGCAGCACTTGCAGACGAAGTGTATTTGGTTACGGCTGGGATTCCGATAGAGCTCAAGAGCAGGATGGTTGTGCTATGAAGCAATATGTACATGCGTGTATTGCTGCCATGCAGTTCCTGACCCGCATTCCAATCCCGAAGGAAGTACCATTCACGAATGAGGTGCTGAAGCGCAGCACCTTGTTCTTTCCCGTCGCGGGCGGGGTAATTGGATTGATTGTGTGGGGAGCAGGAGCTGGGTTGGCATTGCTGCTTCCGACAGGGCCAGCAGCGGCAGTAACGCTGGCGCTTATGCTTCTGCTTACAGGCGGACTGCACATGGACGGACTGATGGATACAGCGGACGGCATATTCAGCAGCCGATCCCGTGAGCGTATGCTGGAGATTATGAAGGACAGCCGCGTTGGGGCGATGGGGGTTATTGCATGCGTCTTGATGCTGCTGCTGAAGTGGTCGTTGCTTACCGCCTTATTTGACGAGAATGCCTGGAATGTCTGGATCGTCATTCCGTTCATCTGGTCGCGTGCCGCTATGGTATGGGCGATGACCAATGAACCGTATGCACGGGCTGAGTCTGGGCTGGGCAGTTATTTTCAAGGGCTCAACCGGAATCATGTGGCTGCAGCATATGGCTGTGCTTGGCTGCTGACTGCAGTGGCTGTTGGAGCTATGATGCTTCCGATTCGAATCAGTTATCTGATGACGATGCCAGCGGGGATTATCTCGGGTTGGCCTTGGTGGCTGCTCATTGCTTCGCTGCTGTTAGGAGTTGCAGCGGCATGGGCGGTATCTCGATACTTGTCTAAGAAGCTCGGTGGCCTGACAGGTGATACTTACGGCGCGTTGAATGAATGTACAGAAATGGTGTTCATGCTGCTGCTGGTGCTCTTGTGTGGAATGAAAGGGTGAACGTGAGATGGATGAACAGTTGAAGAACAACGTTCCTGCTCAAGGAGATAAGGTGCCCTTGACAGCGCTGGCCTCTGTTTCGGATCAAGAAGAAGCTGGTCAGAAGAGAATCTTTAAGGCAGAGAACGAACGAAGTAAGCCCGGACGCGGACGGACGATCATGCTGCAGGGCACGGCTTCTGATGTGGGCAAAAGTGTTGTGACCACGGCGCTGTGCCGCATTTTGAAGCAGGATGGATATAAGGTGGCGCCGTTCAAGTCGCAAAATATGGCGTTGAACTCTTACGTAACGCCTGACGGCAAGGAGATAGGGCGTGCACAAGGCGTGCAAGCCGAAGCATGCGGGGTTATGGCGACGACGGATATGAATCCAGTGCTGCTGAAGCCCATGCAGGAAATGAGCTCCCAAGTCGTCGTACACGGCAAGCCCTATCAAAATTTGAGCGCTCGCGATTATCGCTCCAGCTTCCTGCCTGAGGCGAAGCGCATCGTCGTTGACGCGGTCAATAGGCTCCGCGATGAGTATGATATTGTCGTCATGGAGGGGGCAGGAAGCCCAGCGGAAATTAATCTCAAGCATAATGATATTGTGAACATGAACATGGCTGCCTGGGCAGATGCTCCAGTTATCCTCGTCGCGGATATTGACCGCGGCGGCGTATTCGCGTTCATCGTCGGGACATTGGAGCTGCTGGAGCCGCATGAGCGACAACGAGTTCGCGGCATCATCATTAACAAATTCCGCGGCGATGTGTCGCTGTTGCAGCCGGGAATCGAATGGCTGGAGGAACGGACAGGCATCCCGGTACTTGGTGTGCTTCCTTACGCCAATGATCTCGATATTGAGGCAGAGGACTCTGTTGCTCTCGAACAGTGGAAAGGCAAGGCAGAACCGGAAAATGATCTGGATATTGCCATAATGGCTTTGCCTCATATCTCAAACTTTACCGATATTGATCCATTAATAGCTGAGCCTGATGTTCGCGTTCGATATGTGAGAAAGCCGGAGGAGCTGGGCAATCCCGATGCAATCGTCATTCCGGGAACCAAAAGTACAATGGCTGATCTTGAGTGGCTGCGCAGCACGGGATTGGCGGAAGCTGTTCAGCACTACGCAGCACAACATCTAGGGTCAGTTGCAGGTATCTGCGGCGGTTATCAGATGCTTGGCCAGCATTTATCTGATCCAGCAGGAGCTGAGGCAGAGGCAGGAGCGACCATGGAGGGATTAGGCTTACTCCCACTGGCTACGGAATTTGCCGCCGAGAAGCGAACTGAGCGGGTATCGGGTGTCGTGAGCGCATCGCAGCTCGTTGGAACACCCACGCACCAAGTTCCCGTTGAAGGGTATGAGATTCATATGGGGCGTTCTACGATCACGACACATACCGGCACCGGCATTGAAGCTGAGCCCCTATTCAGGCTTGATGGCGATGGGGGAGCAGATGGCTGTGTAACGGAATCAGGACGTCTATTTGGAACGTATATGCACGGTGTTTTTCATAATGATGCCTTTCGCAGGGGCTGGTTGAACGGGCTGCGTCTCAAGCAAGGGCTCACCCCTCTCCCGACGATACTGAATTATAATGCGAAGCGTGAGGATGCATTTGATCGGCTGGCTGACTTGGTGCGGAGCAACTTGCAGATGGATGTGCTGTATCGCATTCTTCAAGTAGATAATCCAGAGGATTGAGTATAGCTGAGGGGATTCGAAGGAGCAATCGGACACAGCAGCAGGAGAAGGATGGGAATGCACGAATTTGAAATGATTTCCCTATCGCCTTCTGCTCTTGCCTCGACGTACTAAAGACATTACAATCAAGGGAGTTCGGGACATGGTTGCCGAGGTCCTTCTTTTTTTGCATAAGGCTACGATGGCTGTTGATTTGTTCATGCAATGATTCTAGACATTGTACTGAGCAATTCATGGGAAGGGCGTTTCGAAGCTTCCTTGATAGGGTACTGAATTTATTACGATGCGCTTTATAAGTACTGTACAGGTGCTGCATTGCTTGATGCACTGCTGATGGACATCGGAAGCATGGTCCATTGCTGCTGTACAACTGCTTAGCAGGCGAGAGAGGATTTGCGTGTATGCTTACGATACTGATTGCCATTTTCACGATCCAAATCGTATATGTCTCCTTTTTTACGCTGCGGATGATTCTGACGTTGAAGGGGCAGCGCTACTTGGCTGCAACGATCAGTACGGTAGAAATTATTATTTACGTGCTCGGCTTAAATATGGTGCTGAAGTACTTGAACGAGCCAATTAGTTTGATTGTGTATGCGGCTGGTTACGGTATTGGTGTCCTCGTCGGGTCATGGATCGAGGATAAAATTGCACTTGGATATGTCGTGCTGAAAGTAATTGTCAACAACCCGCACAGTGAGCTTCCGAATCATTTGCGCGATCACGGCTATGGAGTAACGACATGGATCGGCAGCGGCCGAGACGGCGAACGCTTAATGCTCGAAGTGCTGTCACGGCGCAAAAATCGGAATAAGCTCCAGGCTTCAATCCTCGATATGGAGCCAAAGGCTTTTATTATTACATCTGAACCATCACAGCTGCATGGCGGCTTCTGGACAAAGGTGACACGGCGTTAAGTCGCAGTGAGCCTTTGTCTTTTTTTTGGGTACGTATTAACAGTGCTGTTTATTGGCTATATTGGGTATATCGCTTAACACAAATGAAAATAATAAAACCGTCCTTTTTGTAAGGGCGGTTTTTTGTTGTTTTTACTTATGTGGCAGTGGTTAATATATATTTATAAGTCTAACTTATATATAGATTTTTCATAGGTCTAGATAACAGGAAAATGCATGAAAGTTTACATGAAAAAATATATATGTAATAATAAACATAATTGTTTTCATCGTTTTCATAGCTATGAAATATATTATCTAATCTTATAAAAGAGGTGAGCGATGCATGATTCAATTCCAGCATGTGAATAAGGTGTATGAGGATGGCTTTCAGGCGTTGAAAGACATCAATCTTGAGTTCAAGAAGGGAGAGCTAACCGTTCTTATTGGACCGAGTGGCTGCGGGAAGTCGACCACAATGAAGATGATTAATCGTCTCATGACTCCTTCCAGCGGCACCATTCTCATTGACGGCAAAGACGTGTCGTCGCAGAACCCCGTAGAACTCCGCCGCAACATTGGTTATGTCATTCAAAATATAGGTTTATTCCCCCATATGACGATTGGGAATAACATTGCAGTCGTCCCACGGTTGAATAAGTGGGAGAAAGAGAAGATCGACCCTAGAGTCGACGAACTGATGCGTCTTGTTAATCTAGATCCGGAAATTTACCGCAACCGGTATCCTTCTGAGTTGAGCGGCGGCCAGCAGCAGCGTATAGGTGTGGCGCGCGCTTTTGCAGCAGATCCGGATGTTATCCTGATGGATGAACCATTCAGTGCGCTTGACCCGATCAGTCGTGAGCAATTGCAGGATGAATTGATTCGGTTGCAGCAGGATTTCAACAAGACCATTATTTTCGTTACACATGATATGGATGAAGCGATCAAAATCGCGGATACCATCGTACTCATGAAAGATGGAGTGGTCGTGCAAACAGGCTCACCGGAAGCGATTC
Source organism: Paenibacillus sp. KS1 (assembly GCF_001680695.1). NCBI lineage: Bacteria > Bacillati > Bacillota > Bacilli > Caryophanales > Paenibacillaceae > Paenibacillus > Paenibacillus sp. KS1. The sequence goes on from NZ_MAIS01000041.1 coordinate 25,659, forward strand.
TCCGGCATCCGGCGAATGATTTCGTTCGTACCTTTATTGGACAGAAGCGTCTCGAGAGCGAGTCCCCAATAGAGATTCCTACTGTAGATGAGGTAATGGTGACAACACCAGCGACGGCATTCCCGAACCGCGGTCTTGCTGAAGCGATTAAAATGATGGAGCATCGCAAGGTAGACTCCTTGTTCATCGTAGATCGTGCCAAAAAGCTTCAAGGCATCGTGTCGATCTACAACGTACTCGATCAATACGGCGAGGAAGGCAAGACGGTCAAGGATGTCATGAAACCAATTGGCTATTCGGTACCAGCGGGAACGCCGCTGCCAGATGCCTTGAACATCATGAATGATCATCGCTTGACGAATTTAGCGGTGATCGACAATGCGGGAACCCTTGTAGGACTCATTACGCGGGGGAGCGTCGTCAAGCACTTGTCCGAGGTATATCCAGCTGTCGTCGATAAGCTGGCCAAAGCATATGCGGAGGAGGCGTAACGGATGATGAATGAATGGTGGGCATTCTTTCAGGAGCGCGGTGCCGACATCGTTACGGCACTCCGTGAACATTTGACGATTACAGCAGCTTCCGTGCTGCTTGGCTGCTTGGTTGCAATTCCATTAGGAATCCTGCTCGTCTACAATCGCGTGAAGTGGGTGAACAGCATCGTGTTCTTCGGCGCGAACTTGTTGCAGACGATTCCGAGCTTGGCATTGCTTGCTATTCTGATCCCTCTGATGGGGATTGGGATGAAGCCTGCGATTATTGCTTTGTTCTTGTACTCCATTATGCCGATTCTGCGCAATACGTACGATGGCTTCGAGTCGGTCGACCGCGGTGTGCTGGAATCTGCTCGAGGTATGGGGTACGACACGATGCAGCGCATTCTTCGCATACAGCTCCCTCTGGCACTTCCTTATATCATGTCGGGGATACGAATTACGACGGTATATATTATCAGTTGGGCCACGCTTGCAGCACTGATCGGTGCAGGTGGTCTTGGACAGCTTATCGTATCCGGTCTTGGCGTAAATAAGCCGGAATTGATCGTTGCGGGAGCTGTTGGGGCCATCGTACTTGCATTCGTCATTGACGCATTGCTGGGCTGGCTTGAACGAGCACTGACACGCCGTTTCGGACGGACGAGCAGCATGGCCGCATAAATTTGCCGTACGTGAACGGGGTGGACAGTTCGGAGAAATGTACTAGGGCAATTGGTTTATTTGTTTGTCTGTTGCTAATTTTGCGGTCAGACAGGTGAGAATTGCCGAGAGTTCGGAGTTAGCTGTAAATGGTAGACTGACACCTTCCAGGAGATGATTGTCAGTTGTCATGGATAGCTGTGCTAAACGTCTGAATGAAGGAGGACACGCAGATGAAGATGCGACACAAATGGGCTGCTGGCGGTACTGCACTTATGCTGGTGATGACATTATTGTTGTCCGCGTGCGGAACCGATAATCGGATAGTCATCGGCACCCAGACATTTTCAGAAACAAAGATTATTGCAGAGATGTATAAGGCGCTTATTGAGGATCGTACAAATATCAAAGTTAAAGTGCTGCCGGATCTGGCGGCGAGTCCCGTTGTTATCAATGCGATGAAGAAGAACGAGGTGCAGATGGCGACCTTGTATTCGGGTGAGATTTTCAACAACCACTTCCCTGTCAAGGAAACGAAAGATCGCGGGGAAGTGTTGAAGCAGGCTCAAGAGGGCTTCGATAAATATTTTGATTTTAAGTGGTATGAACCGCTTGGTTTCGAAAATACGTATGCCTTCACGATCCAGAAGAAGCTGGCGGATGAGAAGGGGTATAAGGCGATTTCGGATGTAGCGAAGGATGCTGACAAGCTGCGGCTTGGTGTCGATACGACATGGCTGGAGCGCGATGCGGATGGATACAAAGGATTTCAACGAACCTACGGCTTCGCCTTCGGAAAAGAGTTCCCGATGGAGATGAGCCTTGTCTATGAGGCGGTGGCGAACAATCAGGTGGATATCGTGCTTGCGTATTCGACAGATTCGCGGTTGAAAGCATACAATCTAACCACGATTCAGGATGACAAACAGTTCTTCCCGCCTTATGATGCATCGCCAGTGATTCGCAAGGATGTGCTGGAGAAGCATCCGGAGCTGAATGACGTGATCGGACTGCTTCTGGGAACGCTCGATGAGAAGACGATGATTGATCTCAATTATCAGGTGGATATTGAGAAGAAGAGTGAACGGGAAGTAGCGGTAGCTTATTTGAAACAAGTCGGCCTATTGCAGGGCGAATGAGAGGAGGATATGGATGAGTAACTACGAATGGTCAATTGCAGATTTACTGGCTTACATGGGAAGGAACAGCGGCATGCTGTGGGAGTATTTTGTGACGCACGTGATGATGGTATTAGGCGGCATTGTTCTGGCGCTCGCAATTGGTATCCCTCTCGGTGTGCTCTGCTCCAAGAATGAGAAGCTGGCCAAGTTCATTCTGGCCGTGACAAGCATGCTGCAGGTCGTGCCGAGTCTGGCGCTGCTTGTGCTGTTAATGCTCGTATTCGGACTTGGAACGACGACCGTGGTCGTTGGCTTGTTATTGTATTCCTTGAACCCGATTGTACGCAATACGTATGTTGGCTTGAAGCAGGTGAACGGCAGTTACGTGGAAGCGGGACGAGGGCTTGGGATGAGCTCCTTGCAGCTGCTGTTTCAGGTGCGATTTCCACTTGCACTGCCCTATGTTATTTCTGGACTTCGCATCGCGGCTGTCATTGCAATCGGGGTTGCAACCATTGCTCCACTCGTTGGTGGCGACGGACTAGGAAGAGAGATTTATTCCGGCTTGAACGGGCAGAACCCGCTCCGACTGTACGCAGGAGCGATCCCGGCGGCGTTGCTCGCTATTGTTGCTGATATCATATTCGGTGTGCTGCAGCGCAAGCTTAATTTCGCTCATCGTACTTCTAATTCAGGATCCAAGCAAGGTGCCGCGTCTTCGAAGTAAGGCAAGCGCATGATGAATGAAAGTAAATTTGAACGATACATGCTGCGAGGCATGATCGAGAAGGAAGCACCGGGAATCGGTGCTTCTTTTTATGGACTGATCCAACTGACAGGACGAATGTGGTACGAAGAGTTAGGATGTGAACAAAACATGAATATCTTTATATTATTGTTACATTTTGGAATAATTGCGTTATACTCAAAACGAACTGGGTTGCTTTTACGGGCGAGCTTGTAAGCAGCGAGTCAGATCAACCGGAAGCAAGAACGCCCCATATCAATGACTTGATCGGGGGACAGCAAAAATGGGACAAGCATTGCTTCAATTGTACTCTAATGTACAGAATGCGAATTTAGAGATGCAGGAAGACGTTTATTATCAATTTCGCAAGCTTGTATATGCGGACATTTATGCCATCGTTCAAGATCGCTCTTTAACGGAGGATGTCATTCAAGAAGCCTCGATGAAGGTGCTGGCTAATGTCCATCGTGTGCAGCATCCTGCCGCTATACGATCATGGGTCAAAAAGGTCGCGCGCCATGCTGCGTTAGATGTTCTTCGCAAAAACAAAAGCCACTATGTCCAACCAACTGGGTTCATGATGCACATGGCGAACCCAACCTCGCTTTCTACAGAACCTGATATATCGATTAAAGTAGAGAATAAAATGAGAGATTCCTTGCTGCATCAAGCAATATGGGAATTGAAGTCCCACTATCGGGGACTGCTTCAAATGCATTATTTTGAGAATAAATCGTATAAGGAGATGTCCAAGGAGTTGCACTTATCCGAGCAAGTGATCAGCCAACGTCTGGCCAGAGCGCGGAATAAGCTGCGACATCAATTTTTAAAGAAATGGTCGTAAGGCTGAATATCAGATTTTATATTGTTTTCGTTAGAAAAGTCATCGTGGATGCGTCTTTAGTAATAAGACCTTCCGTTCCTCCCAATTACAAGGTCTCATACAATGACGAGAAAGGGGTAAGTCCACGATGAAGAAAAAGTTTTCAATCGTAACGGTGCTAAGCCTCGTCCTGCTGCTTGTCTTTCAAATGAGCGTGGTGTCTGCAGCCGAAGGCAAATTCTCAGAAACACTGCCGGCAACCATGCAAGAGAATGAATTATCACTTCAAGCCACAATGGATCATGCGGAGCCTGTTACACAACTGGTGAAAGCCGCGCCTGCCGAAGGCTTGGACGGCACTTTGGAGCATACGATCACAGCTCCCATAAATTTGAATGATGCCGAGGCAATATTGCCTCAATCAAGCGCCCTGCGCACATTGGCAGAGCCATCCAACACGGTAACGACCGCCACATATAGCGGGGTTATCCCGAAGGAAGGAGAGGCGGTTCATTTATATCCGATATACGTGAAGCCTGGCGACGTACTTCAGGTACAGTTGGATCCACCATTGTCTCCTCAGTTGAACTACGATTTGTATTTGTACGAATTCGATATGGCGACAGGCAATCTCAATACGACACCAATCGATTACTCGATTTACGGAACATATATGAATAATTACGCCAACGGAACGCGCACGTTATCAGAAAACGTCGGCACCAAAAACACGACGTCAAGAGATAAAGCATATCTCGTCGAGGTTCATGCCAAGCAGGGCGGAAGCATTAATGATCCGTTTAACGTCACACTTGCCATCAGCTCAGAATACGACGCCTATGAGACGGATGAAAATGCATTTCACGCTTACGGATTTACGGTAAACACATCTGGGTCATCATTGAACACACGCTCTATCAGCTCCCCCATTGATAATGATTGGTTCACTATCACTGTACCAGAAAATCGCAATTATGACGCTTTGAATCTCACGCTGGATGCCGCCTCAACAAGCAAAGGATATAAGGTTGAGGTGTACGGTGCTTATGAAGGCAATCAGATGAAGCTATTGTCGTCTCCGACAGATCGAAATGTACGAATCGGAACCGGATCGTTCTATGTTCGCGTCTACACGACAGGCCAATATGACAATAGCAATTATATGTTGACGGTGAGACCGGTGCTGCGCGCAGATAAAATTGTCATTACCGGCTTTAATTCGAAGGAAGGCCCGAACGATTATCCTACTTACCGCTACGGCAGGCATTTCCGAGCTAAGGATTCGCTCACGGTATACGGCAGGGTGAGCACCTCAGATAATTATGCAGTAGCTAATGCGAAGGTGGATGTTCTGTGGTTGAATGAGAATTGGACAGAGGGAAGCGGCAATCGTACTCGTACTGCTTCCGTCTATACAGATGTGAATGGGAACTTTACGGCTACATTCGGACTACCGGCTTCAACAGGAAGTATTGCTGAATTCTTATCAGGGCCGATTAATTTTACGCATTACTATGATTTAAGTGGTGTGAACGTCCAAGTCTCCGAACGTCCGAACGTATATGCAACAGACATCATTTATCACTTCGCATACAGCCTATACGGAGGAAGAAGTTAGTTTCGCGACGATTTACGGCGAGTGTGCTCGTGATGAATGATTCTTGCTCTTCAAATTCATAAGTAAGCTGCACAAAGCCTCCAATACCGCCTTACTCGCGGGTTGGAGGCTTTATTGTATGCATGCAGGCGTCAATTGCTCTTATGCAGCAGCGTGAATCTCAACAAATCAAACCAATGAAGCTCCTCCGTCCACGACAAGGATTTGTCCTGTTGTGTATTGCTCTTTCATGAGGTATATAAATGCTTCAGCTGCGTCTTCCGGCTCGCCAAGCTTGCCGACTAGAAGTGTCTTGGCGGCCGAGTCATCCATGGCGGCTAGCTGTTCGTTCGTGAGGTGGTTCCATAGCTCTGTGCGAATCATTCCGAAGGCAATGGCGTTAACCCGAAGCGGGCGCAGTTCGACAGCTAGTGCTCGTGTCATTGCTTCAATTGCCCCGCATACACTGGCTGCAACCGATAACCCAGGATTTGGTCTTGCCGCCGCTACACCGGAAGTGAAGGAGATGGAGCCTCCTGGCCGTATGTTTGGACTTCCATACTTAGCGGCCGTGAATGCTCCCCAGTAACGCAGGTTAAAAAAACGACGTGCCGATTCTGAATCCATCGCATGAATCGAATCAATAAGTAAAGCCTCACCCGCCGTAAAGATCAAGTGATCAAATTTCCCGACCCGATTGAAGAAATCTTGCTGTTCTGTTTCATTCGTTACATCCACGACATGCCCTTCCGAGTTGTCAGGCAGTCGCGACAAGGCATGCTCAACCTTATCGGGCTGACTAGATACGACAACTACGGTCGCCCCTTCCAATGCTGCGGCTCTGGCCGTAGCGAAGCCGATTCCAGAAGTTCCTCCCAGAAGGAGGACTTTCTTATCCGACAGACTTCGGTTCATTTCCATATTCCTCAGTGCCACCTTTCTGTTTCCTCAGTTTATTATCATCTACAGGTTTCTGCGTCCCTTCACGAACGGACTCAAGGAGATTATAATGAGTCTAACCGAATCCAAATAGAACAGCATTTATGGTAGTATTGCAAATACTACTTATGTAAAAGTAGAGATGCATTTCATCCTGATATGGAGTTGTATGTCATGGATCACATCAGAAGGCGAAAAGAACTAGCTAATTTTCTGCGAACCCGACGAGCTCGCTTATCTCCGCTTCAGGCCGGTCTGCCGGCAAGTAATTCGCGTCGTCGCATTACCGGACTTCGAAGAGAGGAAGTAGCGAGTTTATCAGGGATTTCATTGCCGTGGTACATGGCATTGGAACAAGCACGTGATATTCGCGTATCGGAGCAAGTGCTCGAAAGCTTGGCACGCACCTTGCAGCTGACCAAGGCAGAACACGATCATCTCTTTATATTGGCTAACAATACTCAACTCCCTCAAGCTCACGTCTCGACAGATCCCATTTCCCCTGCACATCATCTCATTCTTGACAGACTAGGGACGTATCCCGCTTATATCATCGATGGTCATTGGAATGTTCGAGCTTGGAACGACATGACGGCTTCATTATGCGGAGATTTTAATCAGATGAGAGGAATCGAGAGAAATGTACTATGGCGCGTTTTTATAGTGGAGGGGTGCAAATCCCGCATCGTGAATTGGGAGCAGGTCGCCAGAAATTTATTGGCCTATTTCAGAGGACAGTATGCTGTTCGCCTAAACGATTCATGGTATGAGGAATTAGTTCTGCAATTGAAGGAAAGAAGCAATAAATTCCGTTTGTGGTGGGAGGAGCATGAGGTTGCTGGTCATCTAGAAGGAGAACAGGTGGTGCAGCATCCGACGGCAGGTGTTTTGCCGTTTCGCTACAGTTCATTTCCCATTTCGGATAATGAAGATTTGTTGATGCGCATCTATACACCGCTTGATCCTTTAGGTTCAGAGCCGAAGTTGGCATGTTTATTGCGGAATTCGCAATGAGGTAATTTTGATATCCAGTTTCTTACTGATAACATGTTTGGATCACTAACGTAGATTCAGCGCAGTGGAGGGGGAGATTTCAGGAGTTTGGTTGAAGCATTGGGATGTCCAGATCGAATATGAAAATGTATGAATAAATGACGACAGAGACGCTTCCATCCCCACAACTATGTGGTTTCGGTGGCGTCTTTTGCGTATCTTATGGGAAGAAAAGAATTGACCGAGTCTCATAAGATCTTAGGGAGTATTCGTAAATCCATCGATAGGAATGACTTATAGTTTCTTACTGACTTGAGTGCTAAGTGTACATCATTGTATATTATTGGACGATATAATAACTAGGTATATTCCGAAATTATCCATATTTATTTTGCGGTTGGCCAAAGCAAGTATGTCAGTGTGCAGGAGGCAGTTATGAAAATAAACAGTGTACTAATTTCGCCGAAGCTGTATGACAGCAACGGACAAATGAGCAAGCAGATGAGAACAGTAACCGGAATAATGAATGACGTCCAGCACGACTCCGTTGAAATCAGCCCGACCGGACGGCAGCTATCTGTCGGAGCTATTGAACATCACGTTGGTTCTTACTATGGCAATGCGAATATCCATGAATCCTTGCAGCGCATATTGGAAGGGAAATCCCCTGAAATTAGGAAAGCTGTCTATACGATTATAGAATCCAATCTTGCTCCTGGCGGATCTGTTCCTGATGAAGTCGATCGTTACGCCTTGCAGGAACTTGGGCTAACCCAAGCCAAGTATGTTGCACGGCATTATTTTGACAAAGAAGAGGGTTCCGAATTGCTAAGCACGCTCAATAACATAGCTGTGTTATCCCGAAATCCGGCAGGTGGAGCGGCAACTGGGGCAAATCCATACAGGGAACCCACGCCAAAACCGGTCGGAGCCCCTGACGACTATGTCAATATTACAGATTTAATGAGACGGTTTGCGCCTGACAGCCACCAACAGATGGAGGAAGCTATCATCAATGGTGGTGACTGGTTTGGTGTTCTGATGAAGTTTGCACAGCAAATCCCGCAAAATAAGGACTGGATGAAGAAGTATCGAGAGGAAATGGATGCTGCTAAGAAAGAGGCCTTGCCTGTGAAACTAGATAGCCGTTTTGATAAAGCGAACCTGATGGATATGCAAACATTTAGCAAGGATGTTCAACAGATGCTTCAGCAATTGCCGAGAATCGATCGTGAAACAATGGATCGGAACAACGCCTATTTTGCACATGTAATTGGACACACGGTGGCATCAAAAAATTGAATTGTTGATACAGAGTCGCGCTTTTAGGGGAATATAAGCTGCGGCTCTTTTTTTATATACGCCGAAAAAATACACATTTTTTTCAATTCCATATGTCAATATTGACACAATAGAGGGTGAAGGATTACACTAGAAAGAGAGCCATGTCGTCTAAAAGCTGTGACATGGATGTACGGGCGCATTAGAAATCGATTATAGAAAGCTGTGATGTATGTCTATGGAAGAACAAGGTCAACCTATGATGACCAACCGTATGTTCTGGAGTATTATTTTCGCTATATTTTTCGGCAACTTCTTGGCCGTATTAAGTACGAATACAGTCAATATTGCGCTGCCTGTCATGATGAATCATTTCAATACCGATCTGACAACTATCCAATGGGTATTGACGGGATTTATGCTGGCAACAGGGATTATTGCTCCTGCTGTTGGATATTTGGGCAACCGATTCAGTACGAAGCGGTTGTATGTATTTGCCCTTAGTGGGTTTGCGATTTGCTCGATATTGTGTGCAATTTCGTGGAGCGAGTGGAGCTTAATCGTCTTCCGAGTCCTGCAAGGGATGTTCAGCGGCATTATTATGCCAACGACGATGTCGGTCGTCTATCAAGTGATTCCCCGTGAACGGCAAGCGATGGCGATAAGCCTGTGGGGCTTGTCTGCTATGCTCGCACCCGCAGTGGGGCCGACACTCGCCGGATTGATTGTCCATGTTGGGGATTGGCATTGGCTGTTCTGGATGAATGTGCCGATTGGATTGATTGCGATTGTGTCGGTGCTGCGCTACATTCCGATGTATCGTATTTCGAGTGGAGAAACGTTTGATAAGCTTGGTTTCTTCTCCGTCGCGATGGGCAGTCTGTTACTGCTGCTTGCCTTTGGCAATTTGTCCAATTGGGGATGGGGCTCCTGGAAGACAATTGGCTGCATCATTGTCGGCACAATTATCTTAATTGCATTCGTTCGACGCTCACTCCGCATTGAGCATCCGTTGCTGAATTTCCGAGTGTTCCGGTATAAACGATTTGCCTTCAGCATGATCCTCGTTACGATCATTACCATTAGCTTGTATGCGGGCGCGTTATTAACGCCGTTATTTCTGCAGCGGGTACAGGGCTCCTCGACGCTTGTATCAGGTTTAGTCCTCCTTCCTGCATCAGCGCTAATGGCTTTCGTGATGCCGTTCACAGGACGCTGGTATGAACGGTTCGGCCCAGTGAAACTGATCACTACCGGTCTGCTGCTGATGGTGATTGGTACGTACGAGCTGGGACGATTGCAGGTAGATACGCCTCACAGCTACATTACGCTGTGGATGGCAGTTCGCAACGTAGGGATTGCTCTTGCCAATACGCCGATTTTGAATGCAGGCATGTCGGCAATTCCGCGGGAGCTGTCTGGGTACGGATCTTCGATCAACAGCTGGCTGCGTCAAGGGATGGCAAGTTTGTCTATCGGCCTGTTTACGTCCTTGCTGGCTGTACGCGCGCTTCATCATGCAGGGGATCTGCATGGCGTGATCGCCGACGCGACATTGCTGAAAAATACTGCATTCACGATGAGTATCAATGAGGTGAACATGATCAGCATGGTCATGACCTTAATCGGCTTGCCATTCGTCTATTGGCTTGGGAAGACGCCGAGTCATGCAGCAACGGCGAAAACAGCAGCCGATTAACAAAGAATATCATGCCCAATAGTAGGGCTGTGTAACATCGACCCGTTCTATGTAGTCATACATGGAGCGGGTTGTTTTTATGGGCAAATTTACAAGTTCAGTGTACAATGGAAAAAGAAACGTTGCATTTTCTTATTTTGATATCAACTTGTTGAAATCAAAATAGAAGTCGCAAAGTGTTGTATGCTGTATTGGTGCATGTCAGTACATTTTATGATGTGATAGGTGATGCACATGGTGGATAAGAACAAGAAGCTGGTGGGTGTCGGCGCTGACTTGCCAAGTGATGTCATTGTCTTTCATTCCGAACAGCAGATGAAAGCTCATTTGCCTTGCAAAATGTATAAGCTGGATCATACGTCAGGGAGTATCTGGGACCATACCCATGACTATATACAGATTTGGTATGTTGTTCGAGGGGAGTTCAAGCATTCCATTAATCATCGGACTTATAACATGGTGAAGGGGAATATATTCGTCATTCCGCCCTATGCCGTACATCGGGTCGATATGATTCCTGATCAAGGAATGGAAGTGATCGGATGTGAGTTCCTGCCTCATTTTATCAACGAACGATTTGAGCAGTTGGAATGGAGCGGAGAGTGCTTCGATTTTTCCTATTTGGAGCAGTTTCTGATCGATGAGAAGCACGTGACGCCAAAGGTAGCCTTGACCGGAGAGACCGATATGGAAGTCGGTCGATTGCTTACGGAAATGTTGGAAGAGTACCGGGGGGCAAAGCGATTTTACGAGTTGGTGCTCAAAGCAAATTTATTGAAGCTTCTCTCTGTCATCATTCGTGAATATTCCAAGCTGGCAGATAAGCCGAGTGAAGAGGACGAGCGTGTTGAGAAGTACCGAGAGATGATGAAGGCTGTAATGGACTATATTCATGAGCATTTTGCCGAGGAGCTTAGGCTTGAGCGTCTGTGCAGGCAATTCAACATTTCCAAAACATATTTCTGTTACTTGTTCAAACGATTTACAGGCAAAACATTCAACGACTATCTGATCGACTTGCGTGTGAGCAAGGCAGCGCACTGGCTCATCGCGACGGATAAGTCTGTCACTGAAATCTGCTTCGGCACTGGATTTAATGATTTGGCCTATTTCTCACGCATGTTCAAGCGCCATACAGGCATGTCGCCCTCGAAATATAAGAAGCAGGCGCTTGCGAGTCCATTGTCATAAGCCTGCTGCTTGACGATGCATTTGAAGATTTTGTATACTAAGAGATATTACGAAGCAAGGGGAGATTTTGATGTTGGTGAGCGTTCTTAACTAGTCAATTCCATAGTGAGGCAACGGTTTTGCTGCAGGTGTATGTTCGAATTTTGTCATAGGAACATCCCTGAGAACAAACGTCCAGCGTGACGTTTATTTGAGCATGCTGTTATTAGTCCTCCGGAAACGAGTTAAGAACAGCGGATAAGCAAATCTACGCCAGCATTCCATTCTCTTGGTGCCCGGATCCGTGCTGTATGCAGCACGTTTTTTTTGTAATTATCGTGAATTGTGTGCACTCCACCATAGGGGCACTCAAACATGGCCTGGGACAGTTACTGATGAGAACAAGGAATATATAGGCAGAGTATGCACTTACGCATGCTCTGCCTTTTTTGCGTTATACAGACGATACCCGGCATGAACGATACATGCTGCTGTTTTCCGTGAACAGAATCCTTCTTTCCGTGAGGTCATAATATGCGGCTGCTCTCCTACAACAATCAAAGGAGAATCAAGAGGCATGAACGAAACAATGCTGCAAAGACTGGATTATCATAAGGTTAAAGAAAAAGTATCGGAATATGCGGTTTCTTATGCGGGAAAAAGCCACGTCGAGAAGATGTGTCCGCTCACGAATATCGATGAGGTACGAAGAGCGTTGGCAGAAGTGACGGAGGCAAGTGATATGCTGAAGCAGGGGGCGAGTGTACCGCTGCCGACCTTACAAGGGATTGAGCATATTATCTCGCTCGTGAATACAGGTTACGTATTCTCGGAAGATGATTTCACGAATGTGGCTGTCTTTCTGCGCAGCTGCGCCCAATTGAAGAAGTATATGCGCGCGAAGTATTCGATTGCGCCTACAGTAAGTCAATATGCTGCGTCGATGTATGAACTGGAGAGCATAAGGGATGAGATTGAGCGCTGCATTCGACATGGTCGAATTACAGATGATGCGAGCAGGGAGCTAAGCAGAGTCCGGCGGAAGGTTATGCAGGTGGAGAGTCGCATCAAGCAAAGACTTGACGGTCTGATGAATAAGCATAGAACACTAATGCAGGAGCATCTGGTAGGGATGCGCGGGGGCAGATATGTGCTGCCCATTAAGAAGGAGCTGCGCAAGCAGTTCCATGGCACCGTGTTGGATGAATCAGCAAGTGGTCAAACCGTGTATATGGAGCCGACAGAAATTGCCCATCTTCAGCATGATCTCGCCCAGTGGCGGATTGCAGAGTCGCAAGAGGAAATGAAGGTGTTGAGCCATTTAACCGAATTGCTGGAAAGATCGACGCCTGAGATTAAGATAAATGTGGATACCGTTGGGGTATATGACTACCTATTCGCGCGAGCGAAATACAGCCGTGCGATAGAGGGTCGACCGGTACAGTTGAATGATTGCGGCATCATTGACATTCGTAATGCGAAGCATCCACTGCTAGGCGCGCATACGGTGCCTCTTACATTTCGAATCGGGCGTGGCTACTCCTGCCTGATTATTACGGGACCGAATACGGGAGGCAAGACGGTTGCCTTGAAAACAGTGGGACTGCTTACGCTTATGGCGCAATCTGGGTTGCTGGTGCCGGCCCAAGAGAACAGTCTGTTCTCCGTATTTCGCAACGTATGTGTGGATATCGGAGACGGCCAGAGCATGGAACAGTCGCTAAGTACATTTTCGGCCCATGTTACGAATGTGATTCATATTCTTGAGGAAGCCGATGCGTCCACGCTTGTATTATTTGACGAAATGGCGTCCGGTACCGATCCTGGTGAAGGGGTTGGTCTGTCAATCGCCATATTGGAGGAGCTGCGGAGAAGAGGATCAATTGTACTTGCCACAACGCACTTCAATGAAATCAAGCATTTCGCAACTGCTACGGCGGGCTTTGAAAATGCAAGGATGGAATTCGATGCAGACACTCTGCAGCCGCGATATCAGCTGCGCATTGGGGAAGCTGGAAGCAGCTATGCCTTCCTCATTGCTTCAAAGCTGGGTCTGTCAGCCGATATTATTAGCCGTTCACAGCATGTTACACAATCGCTTAGTGCAGGAACCTTCCGAGCTGAGAATGCTGCTGCTGCATCAGATGGGAAGTCTGCAATTTCTGAGGCTGATGCACCCAACGGAGAGATCTCCATTTCCAGAGGAGAACAGGGTTCAGACCGAGATGAGGCAGAGGATAAAGCAACGGCTGTTGAGACAGTAACCCTCGTCGAAAGTGATGGCAGCGCAAATCTTCCTGTGAGCAGAGAAAAGGAAAGACATGCAACACCTACAGAGGGTACTAAGGAGTCTAAGATTTCTAGGGAGACTAAGATTTCTAAGGATTCCGATAACAGCAAGAACCCTCCTGCTAAGCTGCAAAAAGGGGACTGCGTCTATATTGCTTATTTGAAGCGTACGGGCATCGTGTATGAGGAAGAGGACTTACGCGGCAATGTAGGGGTACTCATTCAGCACCAGAAGGTGAAAATTAACAAGAAACGCCTCACGCTGTACATTGAGAAGCAGGATTTGTACCCGGAGGACTATGACATGGACATTGTGTTCGAGTCGAAGGAGAATCGCAAGAAAAAGAAGATCATGTCCCGCAAGCATGTCGAGGGCATCACGATTGAGTATACATCTGAATAATGAGATAACGCCATGTGAAGAGGCCTTCTATTTTATTAGAGGGTCTCTGTTCGTGGTGGATCCGACATAAACAAAAATATTCTGTAAAAATGAGACAAACGTCCTGGGCAGAAGCAATTTGCTAGCCAAAGCGGATACCGCATCTTTGTCTCCTTCTCCCTGTATATTCCTGTATTAGAGAAACAAATGGGAGTATCTCACATCCTCAACTGCATCTGTGAAAGAAAGTCCAATATTTGTGGACTATAGTGCAATGTGCGGCGTACAAACTTTTTTATAATGTAGTGGAGACAGTTAGTATTCGTTGTAACCGCTTGCAAATAAGCAGAGAATTGAAAACTTATCTGAAGACAACGATGAAATGGAGTGGGCTGCTGTGAAATTAGGAGTTAGCATTTATAGTTTGTATGCTGCATTGCAGGACAAACGTCTAAGTATATCCGGAGCATTGGAATGGATGAAGGAGAATGGCGCAGATCACGCAGAAATCGTGGACTTGGATTTGGATCTGCTCAACCATCCAGAGCGTGTAGAAGAGATTCGTACAACAGCAGAACGGATTGGGCTTGAATTGTCCAATTATTGCATTGGCGCGAACTTTGCAGGTCATGACGAAGAGGGATTGAAGCGTGAAATCGAGCGTGTGAAGTCGCATGTTGATGTGGCGAATCGCCTTGGTGTGAAGTTCATGCGTCATGATGTGGCATCGCGTCCGCTTGAACAGACAGGTGCTGCTTATTTCGAGCAGGATTTCCCTCAGCTTGTCGAAGCATGCCGGGAAATTGCAGATTATGCTGCCCAGTATGACATTGTCACAAGCGTGGAGAATCACGGATTCTATACGCAAGCTAGCGAGCGTGTGAAGCGTCTCGTGCTTGCCGTAGATCGCGACAACTACAGAACGACCATTGATGTAGGCAACTTCGTATGTGTAGACGAGAATCCACTCATTGCCGTGAAGAACAACCTTGAATTGGCGTCGATGGTGCACTTCAAGGACTTCTATATACGTCCAGCGGATCGCAATCCTGGTCAAGGCTGGTTCCGCTCTCTGCATGGCAATTATTTGCGCGGTGCAATCGTGGGTCAAGGAGACTTGCCAATCTACGATATCGTTCGCGCGGTGAAGGCATCTGGATTTGACGGCTATGTCAGCATTGAATTCGAAGGGATGGAAGACTGCCTCAAAGGCACGAAAATTGCGATGGACAATGCCCGCCGCATTTGGGAAGAAGTATAAATTCGACAGATCATTCTGGATGAAACATACAGATCAAAATTAGGAGGACTAACATATGAGCAAAGTAAAAGTTGCAGTTATTGGTACAGGTTCGATCTCGGAAATGCACTTTAATGGCTATAAGAACAATAGCGAAGCAGAAATTATTGCTGTGTGCGATTTGAATGCGGAACGTGCGAAGGAGAAGGCAGTCAAGTACGAAGCTCCAGATGCGATCGTATATACGGATTATCATGAATTGCTTCAAAATCCAGATATTGATGCAGTAAGCATCTGTACATGGAATAATTCCCACGCACCAATTGCGATTGCAGCGCTCGAAGCAGGCAAGCATGTACTTGTAGAGAAGCCGCTTTGCATGACAGTTGAGGAAGCGCTTGCGGTACAAGAAGCACAGAAGAAGAGCGGCAAGACGCTGCAAATCGGTTATGTGCGCCGTTATGGCACGAATACACGTGTATTGAAAAAATTCATTGACGAAGGCGAGCTTGGCGAGATTTATTATGCGAAGGCATCCTGCATTCGCCGTCTTGGCAACCCAGGCGGCTGGTTCAGCGATAAGGAACGTTCCGGCGGCGGCCCATTGATCGATATCGGCGTTCACGTAATCGACCTGTGCTGGTACTTGATGGGCAAGCCGAAGGTGAAATCGGTAAGCGGCAATGCGTATTATAAGCTTGGAAATCGCAACCATATCGAGCACTTGGACTTCTATAAGGCAGCGGATTATGACGGTGGTAAGGTGAACACGGTTGAGGATATGGCAAATGCGCTTATCCGCTTTGAAAATGGTGCATCCCTTGCGGTGGACTGCAGCTTCTCGCTTCATGTGCAGAAGGATGATATGTATGTGAAATTGTTCGGCGACAAGGGTGGCGCTGAAGTAGAGCCTGAATTGAAGATCATTGGCGAGAAGCATAACACGATCTTGAACATGACGCCGCAAATTGATCATCTGACATTTGATTTCAACAATGGCTTCCAAGGCGAAGTCGATCATTTCATCGATTGCGTGCAAGGTCGCACAGAGACGATCTGCCCTGCAGAAGATGGCGTAGAAATGATGAAGATTTTGTGCGGCATTTACGAGTCTAGCACAAAAGGGACAGAAGTTGTTTATTCCTAATTGAAGCTTCTATCGATGCATGAATGGATCCAGAGCTTGGTGTTGCGTTAGTTCTCAGTTGAGGCTATCCGTGTTAGGCAATGCATGATTTATGTCTGAACCAAGTTCAAGTATGAACCTGAATCATAGATGTCACGGAAAGACAATATCACTACCACTATAATTGAAGGAGTGAAATTTCATGACGATAATTACGAACCCTATCGGAGTCATTACAGACAGCTTCCGCATTCCTGTGCGGGAAGCGTTGGTGAAAGCTAAGGAAGTGGGCGCAGACGGTGTCCAAATCTATGCGGTTAGCGGAGAAATGGATCCGGCAAACCTATCGCCTCAAGCGCGCAAAGAAATGCGCAGTTATATCGAATCACTCGGTCTGCACGTATCTGCACTGTGCGGTGACTTGGGCGGACACGGCTTCCAAGATAAAGAGGCGAATCCGGCTAAGGTGGAGAAGTCCAAGCGCATTTTGGACTTGGCACTTGATCTGGGGACGAATGTGGTAACGACGCATATCGGTATCGTGCCGCATGAGCAGAATTATATTTTCGAAGCGATGCAGCAGTCTTGCGAGGAGTTGAGCCAATACGCGAACAGCCTTGGCGCGCACTTCGCTATTGAGACGGGGCCAGAGCCTGCGGCACATTTGAAGTCTTTCCTCGATACGTTGTCCGGCATAGGAGTAGCTGTCAACTTCGACCCTGCGAATATGGTCATGGTTACAGGGGATGATCCGGTTCAAGGCGTACATACGCTGAAGGATTACATCGTCCACACACATGTGAAGGATGGCGTGAGATTGCGTGAGGTTGACCCGCGTACCGTATACGGCATGCTGGGCTTCGAGCCAATGTCGCATGAGAAGATTGCGGAAATGGCAACGAGCGGTCCATTTGAAGAGCTGCCGCTTGGCGAAGGCAAAGTTGACTTCGATGCTTACTTCCAAGCTCTTGTTGATATCGGCTACAAAGGCTATTTGACGATTGAGCGTGAAGCAGGCGAAACACCTGAAGTAGACATCCGCAAGGCTGTGGAATTCATTAAGCGTTATAGATAATAGTTCGAGTTTCAGAAGGGACAGATGTCGCAAGTTATGCGGCTTCTGTCTCTTTTTCTTTTGTCTATCATGGGTCGATCTTTCGTTTATAGGGAAGGTAGTCTGTAAAAATATGAGATGAAAGCGATGTCATAAAAATAGACTGACATATTTCTTGTGTGCTTTTACATAAGGTAAGAAGGGTAGTTCGATATTTTGTACAGAGAATAGGAGTGGTAATGTGCACGCGATCGACAAGTTGGCACGCATGGTAGGCGAAGTGAAGGAAGATGCTGCTTGGGAGATAAAGCTTACTCCTGAGACGAACCTGGTCGATGAGGTTGGCCTCGATTCACTGCAACTGATTCAGCTTATGTTGAAGGTGGAGGAGCAGTTCAACGTGCAAATGGATTTTGAGCGGTTCGATTACGAGCATTTGCAGACGGCTCGGGCCTTCATAGGATTTCTGGAATCACTTGGTGCTGAGGTGCAGCTGCATGCGTAGTCCTCTGCCGGAGGAACTGCTGCTAAGATCTATGCCGCTCTATGATGGGCCGCGCCTTGTCATGGGCATGTTCGATGCGGAAGCCTATTGGCGTCCTTCCGAGCTGGCGAAGCTGCCATCGCTTCGGCCAGTGCAAGAGCACGCTGCTGCCGATTATATGGACGAGCTGCTGTTCCCATTGTGCGGAGAAGATGGCCTCGCCGTGACCCGTCATCCACGGAATGCGGCGCAAGCTGCCTATTTGCATGATGCAGGATTTTACTTCCGCTCGTTGGCATGCAACAACGCTCAGACTAACGGGAACGAGCAGAGGAATAAGGATGTATTCCAACTCGTATCGGAGCAATGCACAGAGCCGAAATGGAAGAGATTGATGCGGGAACTCCCGCTTGCTGCTTACGCGGTTATTCCCTCTGCGGAGGCGTTTGTTCAAAAGTATGGCCTGGACGGCGCAATTCCTGATGCGGAAGTCGTTAAACAGGTGAATTCGAAGGCGTATTCGCTTCGTCTTGCACAGCAGTTAGATTTGAACCCTCCAGGCAGACTTGCAGAGGGAGTGGATGCCGTGCAGCAAATTGGCGCTGAATTGCTTAACCGTCACGGCAAGCTCATCTTGAAGGATCCCTACGGAGTATCAGGCAGCGGAAATCTAGTCGTCGAAGTTTCGGCACTTCTTACTCGCCTAACTGATTATCTACGTGCTCAGGAGAGGGCAGGCAAGCAGGTACAGTTGATCGTTGAGCCTTGGCTGAATAAGCAGGCGGACTTCTCCTGCCAATTGTATATCGCATCGAACGGATGGACGGAACTGCTCGGCGTACAGCGAATGGTGAATAGACAGCTGAATTATGGCGGTTCATATGCAGCGGATGCACATCTAGTGAACCGATTGGCAGAAGCGGGTTACTTCGAACATATGGAACGTTTGGCCGCTCAGATGTATATTGACGGCTATTTCGGGCCCGTATGCATTGACTCTATGCTGCTGGAAAACGGTGAAGTGTTTCCAGTAGTGGAGATTAACGCTCGACATTCCATGGGAATGCTGAACCATTGCTTAGACGCCCATTTGGAACGCTGGGGGAAGCGCAGCTTCTTGACATGTCTTCAGCTTGGGCTCCCTGAACGGGAACAGCAATCGAGTATGCAACCTAGGAGCATGGTAGAAGAAGACGCAAGAACCGCAGGAACCGCCGATCAAGATTTGTCTAGCTCCAGCACTCAATTCGAGCAGTTGTTGATGCAATTGGATGAAATAGAACTGTTATGCACACCGGAACGTCGCACGGGCGTGATGCCGTTGTCTGCGAATACTCTCTTCTCACCAACCGTTCAGAACCGCTCAGGACGCTGGTATGTGTCACTTGTTGCGGATAATGCTGCCGAGAGTGAGGCGTTAGGCAGTCAGCTTCATCAAGCGCTTTTGGCATTCGGCTACCGGATTTATTCATAGATAAGATGGAACAGCATCGATCGCAAAGTAGGTGTTCACACTGCTAAATACTTCACCCATTACCATTCTGACCTCGGGAAATTCACTCGGTGCTTATGTACCGGGGATTCGACTTGTAGAGCAACTTAGACGGCGCGGGATTCCAGCAGAAGCTGAAGTGCTGGAGCGCCTCTTCCCGGAGGAGACACGCCGCAACATGATTCGCACGAAGCCGCTATTTCACAATAGCTTCGAGGCAGCTAAGATGGGAACCCGAATGGCGCGAGATATTGGTCTGACACTGGATGAAGGGGCCGTAGCCAATCTACTTCAGCGATGGAGAGATGAGGGAAGGTCGGCCTTCCTTGCTGTGACAGGGTTCTGGATACCTGTTCTGCAGCGATATGAGAAGATGATGCATCCTGAGCCAATACGCGCAGAGTTCTTACGACTGGATGCAGTCGATACGCCGTCCTATCGTCCATATGAAAATGTATATTCCCGCTATCGCCATCATTGGCTGTACAGACTGGGGAGAGAGGGTACAAGCGAACTTCATGCCAAGTTGACCATGTCGGATGCAGAATTCGTTCCCTATACAGAGCGCGAGAGACGGATTGTCGTGCACGGAGGTGGCTGGGGGATCGGTACTTATCGGAGCAAGATTGCGAATATCCAGCGCCATTACTCACTTGCCATCGTGGCATACCATTCAGAGGAAGTGCTAGATGCGCTGCCGTGCGACCGAATCTATATGACCGATCCGAATTGGCACCCGTGGCTGGAGGAATCACTGTCGTATGATCGGACTATGCAGGCTGCTCAAGCCACTCAAACTGCTCAAACCACTCTAACCAATCTATCCAATCAAATTGATACAGCTTATCCGCCAATGGCTGAATGGAAACGGAATGAACCGCTCACCTACGAACGGGGCACGAACGGGCCGCTGCTGTATGAGGTGATTCGAAACAGCTTGGCCATCGTCAGCAAGCCTGGTGGCGGAACACTCATCGATTCGTTGTCATCCGCCACCCCGTTAATTTACCTTGAGCCATTCGGCGAACACGAACGGGCAAATGCAGAGCTATGGGGACAGCTCGGCTTCGGCATTTCCTATGACCGCTGGCTAGAGGCGGATTGTTCTTGGGAAATGCTGTATGAGCTGCACTGTAATTTAAAAAGCCAAACGCTTTCACTATCTGATTTCGGAGGGATGTATACATGACGCAACCGAAGACAAGTGCGACGTTAACGCGGACAGAGTTCCGTTCCTTGAAGCAGACGCTTCATAATATGAGCACGGGAAGCCGAGGTCTGAAGGAGGATCCATCCTTTGCCTTCGATCTGCCAAGGGATATCGGCATTAAATTGAACAATGGCTGCAACTTGCGCTGCAAGCACTGCTTCGAGTGGAATCCCGACGGTTACCATCATGAATTCGAGCGTCAGGAAGCACGGAGAGAAATCGAATTCTCGTTAGTCGAGAAAATATTTGAAGAAACGAGACCTTACCGCTCGCGCATGTTCCTGTGGGGCGGCGAGCCGCTCATGTACTCGAAGCTGGATGAACTGTGCGAGCTGCTGGCGGCAGATCCTCGAATTGCGACGATCTGCACAAATGCGGTGCTGGTCGAGCAGAAGCTGGATTCGCTGCTCAAGCTGCCGGAGGGTGTCACACTGCTGGCTAGTCTGGAAGGATTCGAGGAGGAGAATGATGCGATTCGCGGACGAGGGATCTTCCAGAAGGTAACGGCGGCTATACAGCTGTTGCTGGATAAGAAGCGCTCGGGTGAGTTCAAGGGGGATGTATCGATCAGCCTGACGATCAATGACGCGATGGTAACTCGACTATATGAGTTCATGGAATATTTCGAAGAAGTGGGGGTCAATTCTGTCTATTTTGTTTTCCCATGGTATATTCCGGAGGCTGTTGCAGAGCGAATGGATTCGTACTTTGCCGAGCATTTCGGGTGGCTGGAAGCGGCCCACGATCCGATGAAGAAGAGCTGGCATTCGTTCACGTATCATTTGTCGCCGGAGAACTTAGAGCCGCTGCTTGCGGAGATGGAGAAATTGCGTTCACGCGTCTGGAATAATCGCATTCGTTTTCAACCTGCATTAGAAGCGGACGAGGTGCGAGAGTTCATTCTCGGCACCGAGCGTCCGGGCATGCGCCGGAAGGAATGTCTGGCCTTATCTACGCGCATGGATGTGCTGCCTAACGGCAAGGTGAATCCATGCAAGTTCTTCCCGGAATTCACAATTGCGGACTTGCGGGAATCCAGTTTGAAAGAAGTCTTCCACGGAGAGAGCTACAACAAGCAGCGCGAAGTATTGTCCTGTGGATTAACGCCGGTATGCTCGAAGTGCGTGCTCCTGTATAATAATGGCGCTTAAACGCTGACGGGAAGGGGAAGGACTTCCATGAGTGCGATTACGGTCAGAGGATTAAGCAAGACATTCACCTATTACCGCAAGCAGAACGGTCTTAAACATTCCATTCGGAATCTATTTCATCGGGAACAGTTGTACCGTCATGCTGTTTCTTCAATTTCATTTGAGATTGAGCAGGGAGAAGCGGTCGGATTCATTGGTCCGAATGGGGCGGGAAAGACCACTACGTTGAAGATGTTGACTGGTATCTTGCACCCAACGGATGGGGAAGCACGTGTACTCGGCTACGTGCCGTGGGAGCGCCAGCAAGCGTTCAAGCGCCGCTTCGCGATTGTCATGGGGCAGAAGAGTCAGCTATGGTGGGATTTGCCGGCGAATGAATCGATTTATTTGAACAAATGTATCTATGGCGTGGACGATCTGGAGTACCGCAAAACGTTGGATGAGCTTGCTGAAATGCTGGACGTTACGCATTTGCTGGGTGTGCAGGTGCGGCGATTATCGCTAGGTGAACGGATGAAAATGGAGATGATTGCAGCGCTAATTCATCGCCCCCAATTGCTGTTTCTTGACGAACCTACGCTCGGCCTCGATTTTGCCGCACAACAAAATGTTCGCCAGTTCCTAAAGGCCTACAAGGAGGAGAAGAAAGCGACAATCCTCTTAACAAGTCATTACATGCGTGACATCGAGCATGTATGCAGCAGGGCGCTCGTGATTCATAGCGGAGAAATTGCCTATGACGGGGCGCTTGCGCGGATGAGCGGATCATTCGGACGGCGCAAGCGAATGAAAGTACGATTTACTGCATTCGTTCCGCCTGAGCAGCTGCAAGAACTTGTTCGTCTTCTTGCCGAGGTGCGGGAGCATCAAGGAATGTCGGCTGAATTGGAAGTGGCAGCGGATGAGGTGAAGCCGCTGGCACGATTGCTGCTGGATCATGATCTCGTTGAGGATTGGACGGTCGAGGATGTTCCAATCGAGGAAGTCATCGAACAACTATATGAAGCAAAATGTGCAGAACGAGAAGGGGAAGAAACGGATGGGGAAGCTTCCGGAGCAGAACGACATGCAGCAGAAGGATAACCGTAATCAGGATGAGTGCAGACAGGAAGAACATAGTCAGAATGAGCATAGCCAGGATGAGCATAGCCAGGATAAACCTAATGAGGGCGATCCTAATCAACGGAGCGAGGATAGGGCGGAATCTACATCCAATCGGAGGAAATACGGCAAGTATGCTGCCGCCTTCGGGATCGGATTTCAATCTTCGCTCGAATATAGGTTCCAATTCGTCATTGGACTTATCAGTCTCTTCTTTCCGATCGGCATTCAGTCCCTGATATGGAGCGCGGTGTACCGCAATTCGGAGCAGCACACACTTTACGGATATGACTACGGACAAATGATCATGTACACGATTCTATCCGGTCTTATTGCGAAGTTCGTTATGACACAGCTGGAACACACAATCGCCGAAGACATTAAGAGCGGCGGGCTGAACGCTTATTTAATTCGCCCCATTAGTTACTTCTGGTATCGGGTATCAGCTTATGCAGGGAGCCGCGTCGTGACGGACAGTATCCTGCTCGGCTTAGTTGCAGCCGTGCTGTTCGCCGCTTCCCGTTATGGTCATGCTGTGCTGTCTTCAAGCCGCATCGCCTTATTTGCTGCTGCGCTTTTGCTTGCGGCAGCTGTACAGTTTCTACTCTCCTACGCCATATGCGCCTTAGCGTTTCGTCTTGCAGAGATCTCGTACTTCTTCGTGATCACAGGTCTACTTGTGCAAATTCTAAGCGGCGGCATCGTACCGCTTGAGGTATTCGGCAATACGCTCAATGGATGGTTCAATTTGCTCCCGTTCAAGTACACCATTTACTTCCCGGTCAATGTGCTGAACGGTCGATTGAGCGAGGGAGAAGCGTTAACGGGACTGCTTATCCAGTGCGGCTGGATTGCTCTGCTTGCAGGAGCAGCACATCTCGCTTGGCGAGCCGGGCTTAAGCGGTACATCGGGCTGGGAGGTTGAAGATGGGATGAGAACAAGCTGGTACTCGTTATCTTGGTGTCGTTCTTGGACTGACAGTGCGAGAAGTTACTTGCGTTTATACGGCGTGTTCGTGAAAAATTGCCTCGCTGCAAGCATGGAATATCGGTTCAACTTCTGGATGGGCATCGCTGTGGAGATTGCCTTCCTCTGTGCCAAGGCGTTATATATTCTAATTGTGTATCAGACCGATCTGCATATCGGAAGCTTGACACCAGATCATATTCTGCTGTTCATTGGCACTTATACGATGATGACAGGGCTCTACATGGGACTTTTCTATGTGAATTTCATTCGGCTGCAGCAATATGTGCGCGACGGGACGCTTGATCTGATGTTGACGAAGCCGATATCGCTGCAATTTTTTGTGTCGCTGCGTTATGTCGATATTGGTCTGCCTATCCCGAATGTCATCGCCGGTGCGGTTATGATCGGCATCGGCTGGCATCGCGCGAATCTGCCGCTGGATGGCAATATCTTCGGCTTCTTCGCCTTGTTGTTATCTGCGCTGCTTGTCACGTATGGCATCATGCTGCTGCCTGCGCTGCTTGCGTTCCGTTTCGTTCAGACTGGCGCAGTGACCGAGATTGCTCATTCGATTTGGGACGCGAACAATATGCCTTTAGATATTTTCCCACGTTGGCTGCAGCGTATCGGCGTGTACGTGATTCCGATTTTTCTAATTAGCAACTATGCTCCGAAGTTTGTGCTTCATGAGCTGGCCGCATGGGATATTGTGTGGGCTATTGCAGCACCGCTCCTGCTGCTTCTCATAACGAGATGGTGCTGGAAGCGGGCTGTAGTTGGATATAGCAGCGCTGGAAGCTAGATAAGGAACGGAGTTATATGGAAGGTAGGAAGAACACGAACATTAGGGACGGAAGTACTGAAGGACGGTGAATTCAAATGGCTGAACAAGAACAAGAACAAGAACAAGAACAA
>NZ_MAIS01000275.1:0-766 GCF_001680695.1 Paenibacillus sp. KS1
CTTGAGCATTTTCTCAGCCAACTGGAACAGCTGAATGCCCCATTTCAGTTCAAGTTCTGATCTGAACTTCGAATTCACAAGCGCCCGATAGTAGTCTGTTATGTATTCTTGGATTACTGGAACTACCTCGTCCATGTATTCCTGCTCGGCTTTGTAGAATTCATCATTCGTATCGATCGAATGGCGAATAGATACCAATTGCACCTGTGTATCGAATTCATTGCGAAGCTTGTTAATGTCAGACATGATGTCATCCTGCTGCTCGAAGCTTTCTGCAGCTTCAAAGGAACTGATCAGTCGTTTCATTTGCTGTTCAATTTGTTTCGCATCCGGTCGGACATATGCGTATTCACTAAACTTCATCTTCTTATGCATCCTCTCTATTAGATAATCCATAGATTATTTTGGTGGGGAATATTGTAGAAAATAGAAGCCGGCTGCACCCACATGAAGTTCCGAAACACTTTAGCTTTATTCTACCCGCCCTTTCATAGCCGTACATGGAAGAAGTAAAAATACTATCTACGAACCCCTCTCCCCTAATATTACCAGTACATCAATTTGCAATAAAGGGAGGACAGCTAAAATTCGACCTTATGCAAAGACCACAAGCACGACTCGTGCTTGTGGTCTAATTGTTCTTATCAGTTACGATTTAATGCTGATTGCTTACAATGCTGCATCATCGACACCATTCAACCAGTTCTCAATGTCCCCGATCACCGAAGCAATACATCCATCTTCGAATGGTGAGATCAGTCCCGCT
>NZ_MAIS01000071.1:0-33611 GCF_001680695.1 Paenibacillus sp. KS1
GCACCCGTTTTATTCGCATAATTCATGTAGGTGACCCGATGAAGAGCCGTATAATCAACTGTCGTACCGGCAGCGTATGTAAGTCTTGCCACCTGGAGGGACCAGTTATACGATGTTGAAGGGTCTGCTTTTGAACTGAAATAGAAATAATTGATATCGTTGTATGTATACATATCGAGGGTTTGACAATGTCCGGTGTTGGTAACGGTCATTTCATCCACGTACGTAGCGTTATTTCCGCTTATGAGTAAACGTGAAAGATAGCATGTTTCCCCAGACCGCTGAGTTACGTAAAGATACTTATCTGCGATGTAAGCTTTCTGCACAGCCACATTGTGATTCAAACCTTTAAGATTGTAAGCGAGCGTTCCCGATGCGCTTACCGTTTTCCCAGGAGTCGCCGCAAAAGCGGGCAAAACAGACATTCCAAAAATAAGAATGGCGAGAACAACAGATGTGAACATTTTCAACTGGCTTTTCAGAAGACCCAAAGCTTGAACTTGCAACATATCAATACCTCCATTAAGAAAATATGATTGGACAAGATACTGGAAAATGTAATCAATCAATTGAAACCACTTTACTAGATTATGGACAAATTCATATTGAGAATGCAAGAATGTAGGATGTTAAATTTCTGAAAATGTCCCTAGCGGTTAATCAACATTTAGATTCTTTCTCTTCAAAGGTAAAAGGAACACGTTTAATGTCCATAATGTCTCTTATGTCCACTTTTTGTTCTCAGTTGAGGCTTGTTCTATTTCTTTCAAAATTCATCTGGGATTTCTATATATTCGGATACTCTTGCTTTCAACAATTCGATTAGTTCTTCATCCATATATGTATAATCATCTGGAATATCCAAGCATATTAGTTTCTTTCCATTCAATTCATAACTATACTTATCTCTTAATCTTCTAATATGCTTCTTCTCCATCACAAAAATGATATCTGCCCAGCCGATTTGACCACCTGTAACTTTAACCCGAGCACCTTCTTCAGTACCTGCCGACCTTACATCATATTCATTCAAAAGATTAAAGATTTTCTCTGCAGATAGGCTTCTCCATTTATTTCTGCTGCATACGAATAGTAATTTTATGAGTCTTCACCCTCTGTTTTAAAATCCATTTCATTCGTTACGTCCATTGAAATTTCCTTACAAGCGTAAGTATAATTTCGGTTACTGGATCTCAACTTATATACTTTATCCGAGAATATACTTTCAGTTCTTCCGATTTATGATTTCATTCAATCCTTTGTTTTCAATCATGACGATACTCTCCTTATATTGTTAGGAGCATTTACATACCCAAGATAATATACATAGCGCCGGTTTCGACGGACTTATCCGCGTAGGGGTGTGAGCTGAATCCTCTTCAATTCTTACCACTTCTTGCGAACCAAGGGCGTAAGCCTGCCTCGCTGAGTACTTATAATAAAACCTATTTTTAAAGCTACGTTTCTTGTATTTTTACACATATATGATAGAGGCATGTAGTTTTTCCCGAACGATTATGGGTTGTTGTCATAAATCTTATATCAGAGTATGAATAATCTTTATCAGCATTCATGTCTGATGAAATGAGCATTACTGGGTATTCATGTTTTTTAACATGGGCGCAATACTTATCCCAAAAAGAACCAAAATTTTTAACTTTGACATATGACAGGCATACATTGAACATATTTCCTACTGTGTCATATGAATATATTTTGTCAAGATGCGTATTAAGATAATTAGTGTTCAAACTATCTAAATTAAGAGCTTCTATAATGGTAAACGGCATACCGTTTTTTTCAATAAAAATGTCTACTTCGCCAGATGATTTTCCTACGGCAGAACTCCCGCGCCGAGTTTGATCTTTTAGACGATATCCGTTTGTTTCTAGTAAATCTGCAATAAAGTCGTTACGCTCATCTTCTGTAGCATTCACATAAAGTTTTCGTGCTTGGAGCTTGATGCAAGCCAAGTAAAGATCACGAATAAATAAATCGGGCTGTGATTCTATACTCTGCGAAGATTTGAAGAAAATGGCGCTTGCAATCTTTTTTACTTTGATTGCATAAATGTTTTTACCGCCAATAGCAAGACGACCAAAATCTATTATCGGTTGCTCAGATAATAATCCGAGTGCCCGTTTAATAGGTTCATCTATCTTAAAACCAGCACTTACTCCATTTATAGAATACTTATCTGTACTTTTGCTTGCTCCAATTACAATGTAACCGTACTCGTCTGGCATGTTTGACAGAGCAGCGATAAACATAGCCAAATTTTGTGGTCTAAATTCTAAGTTCCTACAAATAAGATTTTTTGACTCTGGAGATTGTAGTAATTGTAATACTTCATCAATGTCGATCACTTCTCTCTTATGCTCCTTAATGGAATTTTATTAACGCCAGTTAACTTCAGTATTTTCCCAAATGTAATTTTTTGCGGATCGCTTTCTCCATCTTCAACCCACAATTCGCAATCTTTTTCGTAATCAAGAACATCTAACTCAGAATCATAATATAAGATTATTTGACCATAATCAGATGGGCGAGCAATCAAATAAATTTCAGTATTGTGTTTTTTAATTACAAAGATAGTTTTACTTATTTCCATCAAATCTGAAACATCATAATCCGATTGCTCACTTAAAAAATCGATGATCTTTTTCTTGGAGCGCTCAAGTATCTCATTCACATAGCTAAACATCTCTAAGCTAATTTTAGAATCATGAATAAATTCTGCGTTAAGTATATTATTTGCTAGAGCTCGTTTTAAATCTTCTTCAGTTGATATACCCCATTGTGCAAGAAGTTCTTTTGATATTTCCACCGTTTTATTTGAGCTATTTTCGATATCAGAGCGAGACAATATCATCTCTAATTCTTGCACTCCAGAAACACCAAATTTCTTTAACACATCGTTATATTCTTCCACTTTAGACATATTTTCAGCAATATCATTGTCATTATAAAACCAATGTAAATTCGTTAATAATTCTTTAAAGGACTTAAGAACCGTTTCAGAACCCGAGTTTTCTCGCAGCCAAAGGTAGGTTTTATTAAAGACTTCTTTTTCATCGGCATTATTTTGGCCTAAGCTGTTTTTATTCTCCTTCACATACTTTGTGATTTTCTCGGAAATGCTCTCTAGGTAAACTGTTCTATTTTCAGGCAGATTGAAATAGATGTCTTTTAATAACAATGTTTCACGCACATCATATCCTGCATACATACATGCGTCCTTTAGGATTTCTTCAATTTCACCTGAGTCGAGAGACAGCACTTCGCTTTTTTTGAAGACACCATACTGATTGGGCAATATTTCGAAACGATCTAATAAATGTCCCTGCTCATATTTCACCATCATTTGAACAAAATTTGAAAGCCAAATAATTGCCTCGTCTTTATTGGAGAAAATAAATTGAGAAGTAAATACGTCGATGCGTTCACACGAGCTTATGTCCTTGGTTATTTTTTCTCTCCAGAATTTCAATGCTGCTCTAAGGAGCACATTTGAGTGCTTTGTAACTTTACTTTTTTCCCACGAACCATCAGAATATAGATTCTTAACAAGTCTTAAAAAATCATCTTGTTCTTGGCTATGTTCGGCTTGTAAGCAAATGATATCTTTATAAAACTCCTCTTCTCTCGGGTGTGATCTTTGCATTTTCTTTTCCATCTCTGAAAAAACATCGTCTAACGTACACTTTTTTAGGTTAAAAAGATATTCATGTTTAATTTTTTTATCTAATAATTTTCTTTTGAAATCAAAATCTATAGTTGCAGCTATTTTTTTATAGGTTTCATCAATACCGCTATCAAGCAAAATTGAGTCTAATGCACATAATTCACCGTGCTGATTTGGCAAAATACCTGGATTTCTGCCAAGACTGTTAATGAAGACCTCATCTTTTGAATAAAATAATGCCAATAATTCATTTAACCAATCAGTTACATCACCAATAATATTTTTTGATAATGCATCAATATTTTCAAACTCTTCTATTCTTTTTATTAAATCTAATGTGCCATAATTGCGACACTCATCCCATAGAGAATTATACCAACACTCTAGTTCTTCTCGCTTTGTAATCATATTAGGAATGATTTTGCTTGATAGTGACCATACTTTTTCCCTGACAGTATCATCTAAATCTTTTGGAATAAATACGCAAGTATCCCCCCATTCATCCAATAGAGGTTTTTTCTCACCAACATGAGTGTAGATGAGTGAAGTTTCTTTAATGTGAGATTTAATTGGAGTAATTACTTCACGCTCATACCATTCTTTAGATAACCATTTCTTTTCAGACTGTTCAGGGATTTTAACAATATTATAAATTCCTTCGCAACTTTTTTCTGAGAAAAAGTCCAACATTTTTATGTAAAGTTGACAAGCTTCTATTAATTTTTGCTTGTTTTCTGTTACATGTTCATGGACTTTATCAGTTAAATGGATTCCATTTCGTGGTTCCGTAGGATTAAAAAGTGGGCTGTTTACCACTACTGGGAATGAAAAATCATTTGTTCCTAAGAGAGGAAAGTCGCAAAAAATTCGGGGCAATTCATTGTTGTATTTAACAATATAATAATTTTCCTCTTTTTTTTGTATTTCAACTGCAAGTGACAAATCTTTAGTGCCCATAACATAAATATGTCTATTTTTCGGGGTATATTTCCCATTTTTAGTTGTTTCAACAACAACTTCAATTTCATATACATTTTCAAGATCTTTAATAATTGTTTCTTCACGATTTATTTTTTGGATGAATTGATCGCTTGTGACTGTTATAGAATTTATCTCGGGAACAAAAGCAAATACATAAGGTGCAGATAAAACTAAATTATTCAGACCTTTCTTAGCAATTAGTACCCCAGATTCATCCAAAGCATAACTGAAAGAGGTGTTGAACTCTTCCTCATTTATTGTTTTATCTTTCATCATAGTAGTGTTTTTATCTAACTGAGAGCAACTCTCTTGTATCGCTTCTATTATTGACTGTTTATCCTTACCGGTTCGGTCTAAAACAACACAAAAGGAACATGGCGGTTCGCCGACATCCTGCAAATATCCAGATACCTTCACTTTTTCTGAAAGTAAATGTGTAGTTAAGAACCCTGTTCCAAATTTCCCTGTAGTCCTCTTGGTTTTTGTTTCCGTAATTGTTCGATCTTTTGTGGAAACTTGTTCTATAAGAAAAACAATATTTTCTGTGGAGAATAGTTTGCCGTTATGTTTAAATTCTACAGTTTTTGTGCTTTCCTCAAAGTTGATAAAAATGTCAACCATACCACTTGAGTTAACCACATCTTTTGCATTTTGAATAAGTTCCCAAACCCATCTATATGAAGTTGTCTCATCATTTTCTAATTTTAATTGAGTCAACATATCGATAATTTTATTTGCAGCTTGCGTTTCTTGAGCTTTATTACGTAGTTTATTTATTTTTTCTGAAAACTCCATCCTTATCCTCCTTAATTTCACCAGAAACCTATGCTATTATTTCTAGTCAAAAATGGTTCGCATAACGTTGTTAAGCGTAGTTGACAATACGTTGAATTAATCCCACACTGCTACATATTTCTGAACTTCCTTATCAATCGACTTCACATCTACCGATCTACTTCCTTGCCGTTTTCCCTCACAAATAATTCTAATATTATTGTTTAATAAACCAGTCAATCACTCCTAACGTTCTTGCATTCACGAACCACCACCGGCTTAGATAGCTCTTATCTTTGTCAGTGGGTTTGTTCACAGCTTTCACTCCCCCGACAAAACTTCTGCGGATCTTGGGTCGTATGGCCCGATTCGTGAATATAGCGCTAGATGAAGTCCCCTTATTCACCCCATAATTTGCAACCTGTTCTTTAAATACTTTTGCACTTCAGTTGCCATTTCAATATTCTCTTTCAAGTAATCTATTGTATACTCTCTATTTACGTGAACCATTTCATTACGGAACTTTCTAATTTGTTCGTAGTAACCAAGAACTTTTAAATCTCCACCTAAAACTTCATCTTTCCTATGGTACATCCAACCATTTTTCTGTTCACGTTCTCCATCATCAATTTTTGCTATAACATCACGAAATAGCTGAGAAATAACATTGAAAATGTCTAGGAATTCACCTTTTAAATTATAATTTAGTTTTGTGCTACTTATAGTTAAGGATGTTTCAAATAAATTCTTGAAGAGAGTTTGTGCTAACAACGAGTATGATTCAACTTTTGATTTTTCTACGGTTATTCCATTTCCTGAATGATATAGCTGATTTCTTAAACGGTGAAACCATTCTATATCAGCCAGATCTAAATCTGTAATTTTATCTGGTACGTACTTTTCTGTTAAGTCAAGTAGTGCTGGAAAGGAATTGGATGCCTCTTCAAATTCCTTTCTTGTAAGACCAGTTATTCCAGTAAAACGTTTTGGAAGACCAAGATACGTTTTTAACATCAATTCAACAGAATTATCGATACTAATCATAGCTATACGCAAGTCAAATTCAGATCCATCATACAAATGCTCAAGACCGTGTTGTAGTAACTCGCTTGGTCCATCTATCCATGGCTTTTTCATTTTTATCTCCTTAGACTTTATATTAAAACTTCTGACTTTCATCTAACTGTATATTTGCGAACTTCGCAAATACCCACTATTAATTATCCATGTACAGGTCGGGATTTCCATGTAATTTATACCATTTATTTGACATACTCATTAAATCCCTTATCCCATCACCTAAAAAAGTTCCAATGCCCTATTCCAACATAAAAAGACACGCCAGCATCTAGGGACATTTCCCTAACAGCCAGCGTGTCTTTTGACTCAGCTATAATTCTAACCTTTTATCTTCTCTTTATACCTTCTATATCTATTTATCTTTTAAACTTACTTATATCTAAACTGAAGCGATAGCCTCAGTTCATCCCAATCCCTTACTCTTTATCGCTAATCCCAACAACACCTGTTGGATCAACGCCGAACTTAGCGCCGAAGACGTCTTGCATGGAGTCGAGTGGCATGAAGAGCTTGCCGTTCTTCACGACTGGTGCTTCCTTCAGCTCGACGAACATTTTAGCAACAGAGGCTTTCTTGTCGCCTTCTTTCAGCGCAATCCATCTTGCTCCGCGCATGAACTCGTATGCGCCTGTCTTCTCGTTCTTTTCCACTTTGTAGCCCAGCGCCTTGCCGATCTCTTCGATTGGCACCATGACGTTGTGTTCAGTCGTGAACACTTCTTTCGATATTTCTCCAAGACCTTCACCGTTTACGACAAGCACCCAGTGCATGCCGCCGAAGGAGTCCTGTGGAGTTTGGTTTGGATCTTCTTTCCCTTCTGTTCCTTCACCAATCCCGATTACGCCAGTCGGGTCGATGCCGAACTTCACGCCGAATACGTCGCCAAGGGAATCAACTGGCATGTACAGCTTGCCATTCTTCACAGCTGCTGCTTCCTTCAATTCGACGAGCATTTTGCCTACAGATGCCTTCTTGTCGCCTTCCTTCAGCGCAATCCACTTGGCAGCGCGTGTGAACTCGTATGCGCCAGTCTTCTCGTTCTTCTCTATCTTGTAACCGAGTGCTTTGCCGATTTCTTCAACAGGTACCATGACGTTGTGTTCGGTTGTGTATATATCCTTCTTATCTACGCCCAGTCCTTCGCCATTCACGACGAGTACCCAATGCATGCCGCCGAAGGAATCCTGCGGAGTCTGGTTAATTTGAAGAATATCAATATGCCCATTGGCATCCATCGTCACACCTGCATGCAGCACATCTGTTACAAATTGCAGTGGAACATAGATTTGCTTATCCTTGAGCAATGCTGCTTTTCCCAGATGAAGGACATCCTTCGCTTGCCCATACTCATCCTTGTTCAACACGGCCGTAACCTTCTTGTCTCCCTTAACTGCAGTGATCGATTTGTCTTTGTTATTCCAATCCAGCTTGTAGCCCAGTCCTTCTGTTACCGTACGGATTGGTACGAGAATATGGTTGCCGTCCACCTTCACTTGGCTGGATACCTTTTTACCGTTAATGGTTACCGATGTTTGAGAGCTGACGTTATGTACCCATTTTTTATCCAGAGAAGCACCACGTGTTGTACCTACGATGTCGCCCTTCTCGTTATATACGAACTGCTTCACATATTTATCGTAGAAATTCGTGCCCAAGTCTTTCACTTCCATGTTCGTTGCAACAGCCTTCGTGTCGACTGGTTGTGTCGCTGGGGCTGCATACGCTTGTGCGCCCATCAATCCAAGAGCTAATGCTACGGTAGTTGCAATGGTTGTCTTCTTCATAGGTGTCTACTTCCTCTCGAATGGTTCGTTGTGTGGTGACGCATTGCGCAATGATATCTCAGCTGATTCACACACTCAGACGGGACACTCGATCGAAAGGTTGCACAGAAGGTTATCTCCATTTTTTACTAACTCATTTGTTCATACCCACATATATGCATGTACTAGACCATGGTTCATCCTAGCGATTTACGACAGCATGCCTTTCATCGCCCAAATCCAGATTCCAACGAATCCGAGCACAATTCCGATTAAAAACAACATAAACATCTCTGAACCTAAAAGCCTTTTCACCATGCTCCCGACCAAGGCCACGCTCAAAATAACACAACCGATAAACAACACGATCATGGACGGTCGAGTCAAGAACATATCCTGAACAGAGGGCCGCAGCAGCAAATAATAACTTCCCCCACCGACCAGTACTCCCACTGCGAAAAGGAATGCCAGCAGTACACAAACCGTTGATTTTCTCATGGCCGCTACTCTCTACTTATCCTGGCTAGGCCAGCTCTTCTTGAGCAATTTCCGTCTTGCGGCCGCGCGAGTTCACGATTGTGATACTGATCGCGTCGTATCCATTGCGCTTCGCCTCAGCGAAGTCGCACTTCTCTCCGCTTATCAGCTCCAGCTTGCCGTCCTCATCCACTTCTTCTTCGAATTCCTCGTCCCAGTCGACATTGTAATAGACGGTTACGAATACTTCGAATACATCCTCTCCGTCCCCATCGACATAAGGAAGCAGCGGCTTCCGTTCATTATGCTGCTCCACAGTATACGTATCGCACAGCATCGCATCATATCCATGCTTGCATCCATCGAACAGCACATAGCGCTTCCCTGTTGCTGGATCTTCAGCAAGAATGAGCGGTGGTGCAAATTCCGTCGACGCTATCAGATCATCGATAAGCTCCCCATAATAGAAAACATGGAACTTCCTCG
This sequence comes from Paenibacillus sp. KS1, assembly GCF_001680695.1. Lineage (NCBI taxonomy): Bacteria > Bacillati > Bacillota > Bacilli > Caryophanales > Paenibacillaceae > Paenibacillus > Paenibacillus sp. KS1. The sequence continues at coordinate 9,247 of NZ_MAIS01000071.1, forward strand.
CTCCACCATCAATAGCCAGCCTTCCTGTCCATTCTACCTCATGCCATGCCGCAGGCTTCTCTGGGATTGCAATACCGTCCAAATAAGCAGGGCCTTGTCTGCATTCATTCTGATTCGTCACTATCCTCACGTCCTGTCTCGTGTCATCACGATCGTTACAATACGATTATCATCGTCAACTTTTAGCTTTACCGTAATATCTAATTTATCCTTGAACAGCTTCGTCACATTGATGTAACGATCGACGGCCTCCGTAGTTCCCCCACCTGCCGATGTCCGCGACATGCCAGCATGAATAATATCCTTCACATAATCCGTGTCCATGGGAGCGGACGGATCATAGGTATATACATGATTTCCTTTGTCATCGAAAAATTCATACATATTCGTGTAGTCATTGGCATTTTCAAACTTCGGAACTGTTTTGATATACGCATGTACACGCTCGTTATCATACTTAATTTTGCCGTCTAAAAAGGGATTCTCCTCAGAGGACTTCACCTCATATTGGCCATACGCCAGCATAAACAATTCATCCAAGTCTCCTGTATCTACCTGATAATAAAACTGCCGCTCTTCTCCCTTCTTATCCATTGCGGAATTAAAGTTAAGAAGAGGCCATGCATTATACCTTTTGCCGTCCTTCTCAATCGCTAACGCATACTTGCTTAAGACGACCTCGCCTTGAAACACACCAAATGATCGGCCAATAAAGTAAGCAGGAATGCTCAGAATAACAATAATGACTAGTGCAATGGTCAATTTAAGCTTGAGTTTACTCATGATGCCTCCTTATCCAATTACATATCTATACGTTGCAGCTTGTGAAGCAGCTTCACGATAGCTTCTCGGTTCTTCGCTTCTTTCATATATTTGGGCACCGAGTGTGAAGCCGTGCGCTTGATGACAGCAGCTGGCTTCTCACGCAGTTCTGCCGATATGTAGCTGATCAAATAATTCAGATGCTCTCGGTTGGCCGCCCATACCGGTTTCCCACGGAAATAATCCAAGTAGTACAGCTCCAATTGAAAGATCGGATCCCGTTCATTTCGAAAATCCAAGTAGCAGCCTGAATAGGCCGCAAGCTTACGTATAGGCACTTGATTCACAGATGAGCAATGCGGGCATGCAATACGCACTGCCTTATGGGTCTGCTGCTTGTGATCGGTAACCTCTTCATTGAACCATCTCTCGCACACTGCACACACGCCGCTGGCTGTGTACCGATAAGCTTCCGGTTCCTTCTCCTGATGGAAGCATGCCGTGCAGTTCACTACGACTCCCTGCTCCCCTTTAGAGATGTAGGCCAAACCAGTGCATTTCGGGCACTTCACGGCAACCTGCTCTTTCCGACGCAATATCGCATAAAATCCAAAAGGAAGGCCAAGGGGATCTATAAAGCGCTCCATGATGTCGTTCTCCTCCCGCTTTTTTTACCAAATCATTACCAAGTATAGGTATTATACGATGAACAATCAATGGACTACCTGATTATCATTACAGGTCTTACGTCCCATTTCTATTCGATTACTCACAACTAGCTGCCCATACCCACACATGCGACATTTCATTTGCTAAATCTACTCATAAAAGCGAATCTTATAACCTACTGCTATTCAGGCCGGACATAGGCGTATCAAAGATCGCAATAAAGATGATTTACAAAATATACAAGTCTATTTGATTTTCCAATTACATTTACTTACACAATCGCTAACAATCCTTGACTACAATAAACATGTAAATTACATACTTGGTTGGAGGGATTTCGGTTGAATAAAATGTTACGCAAGTCGCTGGTGACGACTCTGGCGCTTCTCATGCTGCCATTCGGAGCTATGCAATCCGATGCAGTACTCGCTAAGGGCGCAGCGAAACCACAGCCTACTTCGAAAAATCTCATCGTCCTTATCGGTGACGGCATGGGTCCTGCTCAAGTATCTGCCGCACGAATCTACTCCAAGAACAAGCTGAAGCGTCCATCCTTATATATGGACAGCCTGTATGTGGGCCAAGCAACAACGTTCGCTGACAAGGGCGAAGACGGTGACACGATCGTATCCGGTGAAGTAACAGACTCTGCATCTGCGGGTACTGCATTTGCAACAGGCAACAAAACATACAACGCTGCAATCAGCGTATCAAATGAAGATATCTCGAAGCCATTCGCTTCTGTAATCGAAGCTTCTAAGGCTGTTGGCAAATCAACTGGTCTTGTAACGACAGCTCGTATTACACATGCGACACCTGCCGTATATGCATCCCATGTTCGCAATCGCGACAATGAAAATGCCATCGCATCCCAATATTTAGAGTCAGGTTCAGTTGACGTTCTGCTCGGAGGCGGCAAGCGTCAATTCGTAAGCAAGCAGGAGAAAGGCAAGCGCGAAGACAAGACAATCATCCCTGATTTCGAGAAAAAAGGCTATAAGGTTGTTTACGACAAAAAGGGTCTGCAATCGTTAACTTCGAAAAACGGCAAGGTTCTTGGCCTCTTCCACGATTCCCATGTGGACTACGTGCTTGATCGCAAGCCTGAGACTCCAAGCCTTGCAGACATGACGTCTGCAGCAATTAAGTCTCTCTCTACGAATCCAAAAGGCTTCACCATGATGATTGAGGGCGGACGTATTGACCATGCAGGCCACGCGAATGACCTGGGCGCTATGATTCAAGAGACGCTTGATTTCGATGCAGCGGTGAAGGTTGCTCTTGATTTCGCGAAAAAAGACGGCAACACTTCAATCGTAATTACAGCCGATCATGAGACAGGCGGCTTCTCCCTGTCCCGTGACAACATCTATGAACTGAATGTAGATACTTGGGACAAGCAAAAGATCTCCTCCGAGCTTCTTGGGCCACAGCTTGCAAAAGCTGCATCCACCGACGAAGTGAAGGAATTAATCAAGAAACATACAGGTTTCACAGATATCACGGATGAAGAAGCTCAATACATCATGCAAGGCGACGGTTCCTCCTATAAGCAAGAAGGCGCATTCAACCAGGTTATGGCGAAGCGCTACTTGGTAGGCTGGTCTGGACATGGCCACTCTGCGGTAGATGTAGGCGTATGGGCGTACGGTCCAATTTCGGAATATGTAAAAGGTCAAATTGATAACACAGCAATTGCGACAAGCATCGCGAAAGTGCAAGGCTTGGATCTGAAGAAAGCAACTGCCGAGCTGCAAAGCAAGCACTTGTATCCGAAATTCAAGGTGAGCCGTGACGGCAAGGTTCTCTTCCCTGCTGTGAAGTTGGCACAAGCATTGCAAATTAAAGTATCGAATGATAGCGCGTCGAAAACGACTACATTTACAAAGGACAAGGCGACTTTGAAGGTTCAAGACGGAGCTTCCGTTACATTGAACGGCAAAGCGGCTTCGATTCCTGCAGAATTGGATCGCAACGTCCTCTACGTGGATCTTGACGCATTCAGCAAGCTGACTGGCAAAGCATTGAAGTGGGATTCCTTGTCTGAGCGCATCATTTTAAAATAATCAAATCGATACGAATGTGAACGGGTGGGGTGACAGTGTCATCCTGCCCTTTCCTTACTAAATGAGGTGATTCTATGATACAGCTTCATCAGATCCGCAAGTCCTATCGGAATCAACAGCAGCTTCTTCCCATTCTCGATATTCCACATTGGCATGTTGCACAAGGAGATCGAATTGCCCTGCTTGGCCCAAGCGGCAGCGGCAAGAGCACTTTGTTGTACCTGCTGTGCGGTGTACTCGCTCCAGATGAAGGAACCTGTAAGGTTGGCAATGAGCCTCTGCACCAGATGACAGAACTGGAACGCGACCACTTTCGTGCGAAGCATGTGGGCATTATTTTTCAGGACTTCCATCTCATCTCTTCCCTATCTGCGAAGCAAAATATTGAGCTAGTCTACGATGGCAGCTTGCATGGACGGGAACGGCACTCGCATATTCAGCAATGGTTCGAGCGGGTCGGCTTGCAGGATCGTATGAATCATCTTCCAGGGCAGCTGTCGAGAGGTCAACAGCAGAGGGTTGCAATTATTCGTGCCCTGATTAATCGCCCTTCCCTTCTCCTAGCGGATGAGCCAACAGGAAGTCTCGATTACGATACGGCACAGCTTACGATGAATCTCCTGCTCCAACTGGCGCAGGAAGAAGGTTCAACCTTGCTGACAGTCACCCATGACCAGCACTTGGCTTCACAGTACCCGAAGCAGCTTCATATCTCCGCCATTAACCAGCTTGCTGTACATCCTTTTTGGGCTTCTTGCTCTAGCCATTAGGTCATCACCACCACCCCCATTATTGGTTAGTGTTGTCTTGTAGCTACTCGTTACGTGCGATAGAGGCGTTAGCCCACATCATCGCTTGTTCTAGGTTAGTCATTGCTAATGACTTCTCCCGGCTGTTTGGACAAGTTCGTCAATCACGTTCGTCAATTCTTTTGCCTTCTTTCGGATAGCGTGTACTTTTCCGGTTGCCCTTCCTTTGGCGCGTGCTTTGGCGCGTGGTAATTGAAGTTGCTCTCTATTACTGTCCTTTTTTGGCTGAAATGAAAAAACCGCCCCATAGGAGCGGCATTAAGTTTATTTGGTCGTATACTCATTCACTTCAAACGTTAAAATCTTATCGAAGATAACGTAGTCTTTACGGGCACTGAATGGCCCTTGGTTATTGTTGTGCTTGTTGATTGCATAGGAAGCTGTTCCCGAGCCAGCTTGTTTATTTTCATACCATGCGATAAAGGCATTAACCTCATCCATGCTTAGATCAAACTCTTTCTCCAAACCAGTTGTCATGGTAACTACTAATAATGCTCTGTCTCCATTAGTAGGCGTTGGATCTGGTCTTTGAGGTTTTTCTGGATCAGGTACTTCATTTAATTCGTATCCAAACGTAATTTCTTTAATAGCAACCCAAGAACTATAACCGTTAACAGTAATTTTTATTTTCTCATAATTGCCCGGAGTTACGCTGATAGGATCAGTGGCATTGTCACTTACCCATCTTTCTTCTTTCTTACTTATTGCTTCCCATGTTCCATTTTTATAAGCAAATATTTGATATGTTACATTATCCATTGGAGACGCATTTCCTGCAACTTGTACAAACTTCAATGTTAGTGCTTGAGGAAACGTGATTTCTAAACTTCCAGAAAAGAAGTCGGATGTGGGGCCCCATTGAGTGTTTAAATCACCATCAATCACTCTCATAGCTGTTTCATTATCAAGGTTATTACTATCTACTACCGTCGTACCTTTAGGCGGCATTAAACCTTCCATAGTGTCGACTTTACTGCTAGCAAATGCCGAGATTGGGAATACTACTAACAAGACCAATACCAATAAAACCGTTAGATGTTTTTTCACTTCATATCTCTCCTTAATATCAACTGCTACGAGAATACAATGATTATGGATGAACGTCTAAACATATGTTTACTTATTATTTAATTCATTACAAATACTTCTATAAAAAAATAAAGTCGGCAATTAACCGACTTAAAAGAATCATTTGTAGACTATTATATTTAATGCCACAGCAACTCTTCTTACAGCGTTCCACCGTAACTTCCTATATGTTTTCTCGCTAATTGGTGGGTCAACAGATTCTGCATGATGTGCTGAAAGAATCAGAGCTTACTCATGCGTATGCGATGACGGCTGGCGACTCCTATCAAGGATATCCAATCGTCGGCATTATACGAAGACCGGTGAAGCACTAGCACCGACAAAGCAAATGCAAACAACAGCACCACCGGCAGTAACGCCAGCCAAACGAATTCCAGCACCACTGCTTCAAAATCGAAACCTGCCTATTCGAGTACGCTGCAGTGGTCCGAATTTTTCGATAATGAGAAGCAGAACACGCCGTCGGACAAATTCTGGGATCTCTCCGGCCAGCAGGTTACGATTAAAGGATATATGGGAGAAGTGCTGTCATTCGATAAACACTGGTTCTTGCTCATCCCGGCACCAGGTGCAGAATGTCCCTTCGACAATGGAGACGAAACGTACTGGAACAAAATCATGATGGTATTCGTTCCTTCCAACACCAAACTTCGTTATACGTCCGGCGCATTGGAACTGACCGGTACGCTGGATGTTGGCATTAAGATCGATGAGTCCGGCTACAAGACGATGTTCCGGTTATACGATACCTCTTTCAAAGAAATCAAAAAATAATGAAACGTACTTGGACAGCTGCCCCAAAGCAAATGGTAGGTCATTCGACCTTGTCCGATGTAGTCGGCCAGATGGATTTCATGCTAAAATAGTCATGATCTTCCTACTGTTGAGGAGCCATGTGCATGAATGAAATGAACCAGCTGTTCGAACAGCATTTTGACAGCTTAGAAGCAGTTGCGGATTTGGTCAGTGATCTGCTTCATTGCCCTGTCACAATTGAAGATGCCGGACATAAGCTGCTTGCCTACAGCACGCATCACCCCGGCACAGATCCTGCGCGGATCGCAACGATTATCGGACGGCGCGTCCCTGAGCAAGTCATCAGCGCATTATGGAGAGACGGCACGATGCAGCGGCTCATGTCCAGTCTAGAACCGATACGTATCCAACATATCGACGAGGTTGGCCTCGGCAATCGCTTGGCGGTTGCCATCCGTCATCAACAGGACATTATCGGCTATATATGGGTGCTCGACAGTGAACAATCGCTGCCAGAAACAGCTCTCCAGACATTGTCACAAGCTGCTCAGGCTGCCAAGGCCAAGTTAATGCAGCATCAGCTGCACAGCAGACGCCAGGATCAGCATAAGCATGATTTCTTCTGGCAGCTCTTAACCGGACACCACACCTCAGAGCAAGCCATTCGGGAGCATGCGGCACGACTCGGCATTTCGTTCCCTCCTGAATATTTCATATGGATGATACAGTTCAGCACACCTATCCAAGAGAAGTTATATCGTCACATTCATTACACGCTCAAAACAACTCAGCATATGCGCATGCTGCTTCATGTCATTGATCATGACCGGCTTATTATGATGTCAGCGCCCGTGCTGTCATCACTTGTAAATAGCTCTGCCAATCTGTACAAGGAACCGTGCCAACAGCTCATACTGCATATGAAGCAGCGATTCGGCGCCTCACCAGTTCGCAGCGGAGCAAGCACTCTATCCTCCTCGTTCCTGCTCGTATCACGGTGCTATGAAGAAGCCATGACAACACTCTATCTAAAAAAAGCATTCCCCGATGAATTAGATTCTGTACATAGCTATGGCGAACTCGGTTATTACCGTCATTTGCCCTTATTGATCGAACACCATACTGCACATTCTGCCGCACGAGGAACACAGCAGACATTTCAACATATAGGCTTAGAGAAGCTGCGCATGTATGATGCCGAGCATGTAAGCGGACTCGTGCATACCATTGAACAATTTCTTCGTTATGATTGCAATGTGAAGAAGACAGCGGAAGCCTTACATATTCATACGAATACCCTCATGTACCGATTAAAGCGCATTGCAGAAGTCGGCGGTGTCGATGTCGACAGCATGGATGAGAAGATGTCGCTATTTTTGGAATTAAAATTGCATCGATTGGCAACGATAAACAAGGACAACGAATCTACGTAACACGTCATCCGTTGCCAACCTTCCCTGCGATCGATTACCCGATACGCAATTGTCCCTGGCTTTGTGGGAATTACACAAGGACAGGGTATTTTTTTTGGAGCTGACGACAAAGCGCTGGCGGGAGCTACGAATTATACTTTAATTGGATAACCAAACAGGTTCAGGATATTTGAGGAGGATAAGCAATGATTATCGGAGTTCCCATGGAGATCAAAAATAATGAAAATCGCGTTGCGCTCACCCCAGCTGGTGTAGCTGCATTCCATAAAGCTGGCCACCGTGTCATCATTGAACATGACGCTGGAATTGGAAGCGGTTTCGACAATGCCTCATATGAACAAGCAGGTGCTACTATCATTCCTAGTGCTGCTGAGGTATGGGCGCAGGCCGATATGATTATGAAGGTGAAGGAGCCCTTATCATCCGAGTACGGTTACTTCCGCCCGGGGCTTATCTTATTCACATATTTGCATCTCGCGGCTGAGCCTGAACTGGCTCGCGCATTAATCGAACATAAAGTTACTGCAATCGCCTATGAGACGGTTGAAGTCAATCGCACGCTGCCTCTGCTCACACCAATGAGTGAAGTGGCAGGCCGCATGTCAGCTCAAATTGGGGCACAATTCCTCGAGAAGCCGCATGGCGGCATCGGAATCCTGCTTGGCGGAGTACCTGGCGTACGACGCGGCAAGGTTACGGTTATTGGCGGCGGTGTTGTCGGAACGAACGCTGCCAAGATCGCAGTAGGTCTTGGAGCAGATGTTACCATTATCGATATGAACGCAGATCGCCTGCGCCAGCTGGATGATCTATTCGGCTCGAGTGTGAATACCTTAATGTCGAACCCACTCAATATTGCCGAAGCGGTAGCCGAATCCGACTTGGTCATCGGTGCAGTTCTTATACCGGGCGCTAAAGCGCCGAAGCTCGTAACGGAAGCGATGATTCGTTCCATGCAGCCTGGTTCTGTTGTCATCGATGTCGCCATCGATCAGGGCGGTATTTTCGAAACGGTTGATCGCATTACCACTCACGACGATCCGATATACGTCAAGCACGGTGTCGTTCATTATGCTGTAGCGAATATGCCAGGTGCTGTTCCACGCACATCAACGATGGCGCTCACGAATGTTACCGTTCCTTACGCATTAAGCATCGCGAACCTCGGACTTGGCAGAGCATTGCAGAACAGCCAACCGCTCATGCGCGGCGTCAATACTGCAGGCGGAGCGATCACATACGAAGCTGTAGCCCGCGACCTCGCACTTCCGTACGTGCCTGTCGAAGAGGCGCTCCATAATGCAAGTGTGATTTAATAACAGGATTGTATGGCAACAAATGGGTTTCCTCTCCCCCTCAGGAGATATCATATTCCATGTTCTGTATGTGGGACGCTCAGCAATTGAGCGTCTATTTTTTTGGAAATGAACAAGCCTATACAAGTAAGCTTAGAAAACACAAGAGGTCAACAACCAATGCATAATTGGCATGTTGACCTCTTTCATTACGTATTTCATTCATTATGCATTACGCTAAGCCGAACCCATGCACCAGCCCAAAGCCTAGCAGGGACAGCAGAATGGAACCAATGAATCCCGCCGCGAACGACTTCATCCCAAGTCTGCGGAACGAGACAAGATCGACATTCAAGCCGAGCCCCGCCATCGCCATGGCAATCAGCATGTAGGCCGCAATGACAATATATCCTGCAATCTGTTCCGGAACGATCCCTAGAGAATTAAATCCGCTGACGAGCAGGAACCCGAGGATGAACCATGGAATCGGTACTTTGGCTTTCTCCGTCCGAGCATCTGCTCCTGCTTCCTTGCGGCTCTCACGTGATGACCAGATGCCGATCAGAATAGCGACAGGAACTAGCAAGGCTACACGCGTAAGCTTAACAATGACCGCCATATCGACCGCTGCGCTGCCCCCTGGATCTGCTGCTGCAATGACATGAGCAATTTCATGCAATGTCGCACCGGCAAAGATCCCATATCCGTTATCCGACAAGCCAAGTACCGGAAACAAGAATGTATATGCTAATGTAAAAATAGTGCCCAGTATCGCAACCATCGCTGCACCGATTGCCGTTTCTTCGTCCTTGGCTTTAATTTGCGGCGCTATCGCTACCACAGCCGCCGCACCACAAATCGCGGTTCCACACGCTGTCAATATACCGAGCCTTTTATCAACCTTGAACAATCTCGTAAGTCCATATACGACCGACAAGGTAAATACAATGACGATTACCGCCATCATGAATACTTTAGGGCCTGCACGTACTATATCCATAAGATCTAAGCGCATCCCGAGCAAGATAATGCCGAGGCGGAGCAGCTTTTTACTCGAAAAATTCGTTCCTGCGACAATCTCCTGCGGCACCCCGATGGCAGCACGCCACGCGATACCGATCAGAATGGCGATCACAAGCTGTCCCATAATACTAAGGAAAGGCAATCCCGCAAGCAGCTTCGCTGCAACCGCAATAATGAGCGTTAGCGCGATGCCGAGCGCAAATCCTCTATATTGTTTATTTCGCTTCGGCTTGGTGGCCAGAAGAACTTCCCCGTTATTCATATCCATCCCCCGTCTCTAAGCAGGTGTAACCTGATGCTTACGATGAATACTATATATGGCTTCGCTCGTGAGGGGAAATACGGATATGCAATCCCTAGCATAAGGAAAACTTATTGTCGGTATATTTATCTATAACATGAGGAGCAATTTGGTGCCTCTATGTGCCGTCCGACATTAACCATTCGCCAGGCATACTTAAGTTACATACAAAAATACCCCCAAGGCATTCTTTATATCATCCGATATAAGAACTTGTCCTTAGAGGTGCTTGAATGGTCTCATATTAAGGGTAGTCTAGACTACTGTGTTCGAATGAAGGTTCAAATCTATATTCTGACTGTAGAAAATTATGGTATGATACATGAGTACAACTGATTCGGCATGAAGGGCGGTCGGCTAGTCTCCCTGACGGGAGGTGATGCCCATGACAGTATTCGAAGCACTAACGCTAATGATTAGCTTTGGTACGCTTATCGTGATGCTGTTATCGTTTCATAAACGGAAATAGACCGCCCCATAGCAAGGTATCGGTCTATTTCATGTCCGTCTTTGCAGCCGACCGTTCTTACATGCGGCCGTTGTGCAGGGATCGTGTTGGTAGCACGATCCCTTTATTCATTGTATCGCTGTTATTACATATTATACCTGATTGCTGCAGCTTAGCAACTTGAAATATAACACCTATCATTTAAGAACTGCTTCTGCCCAACCTTATGCTGTCAGGCTATGATCAGGTAAACGTATAACTTCGACATCAAGAGTGGAGGATCATGAACTGGAAATGAGCAAAGCAATCTTACATTTAGAAGGGTTGTCCGTATTGTTAGGATGCATCTATTTTTACGATTACTATCATTTTAGCTGGCTGTTGTTTTTTGTTTTGCTATTTGTTCCTGATGTATCCATGATCGGATATATACTAAGTAATAAAGCAGGGGCAATTATTTATAATGTATTTCATACCTACTGTGTGACGCTCGGAACCATGATGTGTGGAATCCTCTCATCCAATCAGACTGTCTTAGCAGTGGGGATCATATGGACAGCCCATATTGGAATGGATCGCATGTTTGGATTTGGGTTAAAGTACACGACAACATTTAAAGATACTCATTTTAACCGACTATAGTTAAGTAAAGAATCAACGGAGGATCGTTAGCCAAATGATCGTAGATACAATGAAGGTATATGTAACGGTCGTGGAGCAGCGTAATTTCTCGCGGGCCGCAGAACTGCTCCATCTCTCACAGCCTGGCGTCAGCCAGCATATCCGCAACTTGGAGCAGGAATTCGGCGTGCAGCTCATCCATCGCTCGCCTAAGCATGTTAAGTTGACCGAAGCTGGAGAGATATTATATATGCATGCGAAGGAGATGATCGCCCGCTATGAGGCGGCACGCGAAGATATCGGGCTGCTGCGGGATGAGGTGACCGGATCGCTGCGCATCGGAGCCAGTTTCACAATCGGAGAATATATATTGCCACGCATCGTGGCTTCATTCGCACGCCAATACCCGAGCGTAGATGTTCAAGTAACCGTAGCCAATACGGAGCAAATTGCACAGTCCGTACGCGCGAATGAACTGGACATCGGACTCGTAGAAGGCAAAATCGAATATACAGATCTTCAGCTTGGCACTCCGTTCATGGAGGATGAGATGGTGCTCATTGTACCGCCAAACCATTCGTTTGCTTCCATGCCCACCATCGAGCCCCGCATGCTGCATGACGAGGTATGGGTGCTGCGTGAGCAAGGCTCGGGTACAAGGGCGTACAGTGATCAATTCATGAGCGATCTGAAGCTGCACATCAAGCGTTCCTATGTATTCAACAGCAGTCAAAGTGTCAAGGAAGCTGTCATGGCCGGACTCGGGATTGCAATGCTCTCTTATTGGGTCATTCGCAAAGAGCAAGAGCATGGTGATCTGCGCTTGGTGCACGTGAAGGGCAAGAGTGTCAAGCGAGCGTTCCACATTCTTCAGGACAACAACGCTTCTGCCACGATGGCCATGACGATGTTCATCGACCAGGTAAGGCATTTCCAAATGCGGTAATCCAATCTCACCTGGCTACCAATGCAGCTAAGCAGGCTGGAAGCTCCATGATGCTGTGGATGACGAAATCAGGTCTAATTTGCGCCGGCAGTACTGTACACTCGTCATCCCCGAACAGCTCCTTGTGTAAGCTCTGACATTCCCGCTGAAGCTGCTGCCTGCATAGCGTCAAGAAGATCTGTTCATGCACGCGCTGTTCAGGAGCGAGCTGATGCAGTTCCTGTGGAAGCTTACGGTTTACCAGGATAGAAGCTGCTCCAGATTGATTCGCCATGTACACATCATGATCCAGCCGATCCCCAACATGTGCAGCGATTGCACCATGCTGACGGACAGCACGAAGCATATGCGCATCAGGTTTGCCGCCGCCCGCAATCTCCGGTGTAACGATAAGCTCGAAATATGCGGCAATGCCAAGCGCTTTGAGCACAGGATATTGATATTTATAGTATCCGTTCGTCGCAACCGCCAATCGATAGCCATCCTGCTTCAACTGCTCCAGAACGGTCTTCACCCCTTCTTCGAGCAAATAGATCTTCGTCGGCGGCTCTGCATGCTTGCGTACGAGTTGTTCTACTTGAATATCTATACTTGGAGACACACCGAGTTCAGCAAGGACTACTCTCACCATATCGTCCCAATCGTAGGCTGCAACTGTCTCACCAGCTTCCATTCGCTTCCGATGTTCCGCATGAAGAAGCTTCCCCATATCGAAACTCGTGTCATCGTACGCTTCCAAATCCGTACGCAATTGCAATTGTTCCCGTACAACATTTGTAATCTCCGGAAAGATCCATGCAGCAAATGGATTCTGCATCAATGTCCCATCCAAATCAAAGGTAACCCAGCTGCTCATCCGCTCGCTCCTTCCCTAATCCCTTGCCCAACAAGTATAACAAGCCCCACATACCAACACTTCGTTCACTCTACTGCTAGGTGCTAACACTAAGTTTACTCTACTGCTAATTGCTAACACAAAGCACACTAAGTTTACTCTACTGTGCTAGTATGCTAGCTGTTTTACAGCCCTCAGCCTTGCGCAAAGTAAATATGAATATAAGGATATAATGATTCCTTTGATAAGAAGGCAGCTGCCAAACCATTATCCGAACCAAACCTTGCTCAGCCGCTCAACACCTTCTCTTATCTGGTGCAGACTGAGTCCGCCGAAGCCAATGAGCAAGGAGGGCATCTCGTCTGCTTCTTGCTGAATTCGATAAGTCGAGGTCGGATACACCTTGACCCCAACAGTTCTTGCTGCTTCGATTAATTGCTGCTCATGATGTTCATGCTTCACTTGAAGCACGATATGAAGTCCAGATTGCTGACCAATTACGCGGACTCGATCGCCCATTGCTTTTTTAAGGGCTGTCAGCAATGTGCTGTGCTTCTCTTGATACAGCTTGCGCATTTTCCGCAGATGCTTGTCCCAATGCCCTTCTGACATGAATCGCTCCATTGTCATCTGATGCAGCTTCGAAGCCGTCTGCTCATAAGCAGAGAATTCAAGCTTATACCGCGTTAGCAGCCATGGAGGAAGCACCATATAGCTTAGGCGTATGGAAGGAAGCAGAGACTTGGAGAACGTTCCAACGTAGATGACCCGACCATGCCCATCCAGCCCTTGCAGTGAAGGGACAGGCTTCGCGCCGTACTTGAACTCCCCATCATAATCATCTTCGATAATAATGCTTCCTCTCTCGTTCGCCCATTGCAGCAGCTGCATCCGCTTCGCAATAGACATCACCATGCCTTGTGGAAATTGATGCGACGGCGTGACATATACCGCACCAGCATTCCGTTCTCTTAGCTGCTGTACAGATATGCCTTCAGCCTCCAGCGCAATCGGCTCTATCTCGAAGCCATGATGATAGAATATGGCCCTCGCCCCGTCATAACCCGGCTCCTCCATCGCAATCGAACGCGTATCTTGGCGAATCAGCTGACAGATAAGCATGAGCAGCTGCTGGATGCCAGCCCCCATCACAATCTGCTCCGGCGTGCAGCGCACTCCCCTTGATTGGTACAAATATTGAGCAATGGCCCTCCGCAATCCCGCTTCACCCTGACGGTGTCCGTACTGCAGAGCCTCATCCTGCCTATGTCGAAACAAATCATTCGCTAACTTCCGCCATACGATTAACGGGAACTTATCCCTATCTACATTGCCATGGCGAAAATCAATCTCAATTTCTGCATCCTTATCAGATCCATCCCTGTCCTCCAGCGAAACAGAAGTTGTTAATGGCTGCGTCAGCTCTCGTTCAAGCGCTCCTGTGAACCCTCCTGCTAGCTCTCGGTCATATCCTCTATCCCTACACTCTGCATGCTTCACATCCCCTTCCATCGGCATGACAAACAAGCCAATTCGGGAGCGATTCTCCACATACCCTTCTGCTATCAACTGCTGATAGGCTGCCTCAACCGTATTGCGGCTCACCTGCAAATGAACAGCCAGTGTTCGGATCGAAGGCAGACGCGTACCTGCTACTAACGTTCCGTTCACTATTTGCTTCGCAATATAACTGTACAGCTGTGCATATTTCGGTTCCGCTGCTTGATCATCGATATGCGGTGTCAGTTCAAGCATCTTCCTTCACCTCTGTCCCCATCCAAATCTATAAATCTGCCACTTATCAACAGGACAGATAGTCAGTACAATAATACCATTATTTCGTAATGACAGGAAGGAAGATCAGATGGCTAGCGTATGGTTCAGCTATGTATTGCTCGGGCTGTCTCTCTCAGCCCCCGTCGGTCCGATCAGCATCGCACAGATTAAGGCCGGGTTAAAGAATGGATTCTGGAACGCTTGGTTCTTAGGGCTTGGCGCAATGAGCACAGATGTCATATTCATGCTGCTTATCTATTATGGAGCCACCTCGTTCCTAACAACGCCGCTCGCCAAGCTGATTCTATGGATTGCAGGGTTCATATTGCTGCTGTATCTTGGATATGAGAGTATTCGTGAGGCTAGATCTACAGTACAGATCACAGATTCTGATGCCAAGAAGGAGCATGTCGGTTCTTCTTTTTTATCGGGCTTCTTGCTGGCGTTATCCAACCCGCTTAACATCGTATTCTGGATTGGCATATACGGCTCGGTAATGGCATCGACCATAGATGTAATAGGCAAGCAGGATACCTTGCTGTACAGCAGTGCGATCATTATCGGTATTCTCATATGGGATCTGTTCGTCGCAATCGTGACTCATGTCAGCCGCAAAGCCGTCACGCCGCGACTTATGCAATACGTATCGATTGCCGCAGGGATTGTGTTTATTGGCTTCGGCATCTATTTCGGCTATTCCGCCGTCCAACAAGCCCTCTCATTCTTTTAAATGCTTATCACTTCCGCTGGATCGACTAGCGAATATCTTATACCTACAAAAGGAGACAGTCACACATGCACTTCATTTTCGATATTGATGGTACGATTTCATTCAAAGGACAGCCAGTCTCTGCACCAATTATGGACTGCTTGGCACGCATTCAAGAAGCTGGACATGTCGTCGGCTTCGCGTCTGCCCGCCCGTGTCGGGATATGCTGCCCGTGCTCGATGAATGCTTTCACCATAACCTGCTCATCGGTGCCAACGGTGCCATGACCTATTTCAAGGGAGAGCGTCTGGCAAGCAATCCGCTTCCCCAATTAACTTCAAATACAATCATGGGCTTGCTAGAGCAATATGAGGCTTCATATCTCGTAGACGATGAGTGGAACTATGCACATAACTTGGAGGATTCACATCCCTTCCTGTTCAATGTCGATCCCCTGCGATTGGCAGCTCATGTACCGATGAACGAAATTCACAGCACCATTAAAATTCTCGTTCTAGGCAGCAATCGCTTAGAGGAACTCACTGAAAAGCTCAAGTCATTGGATACAACGCTTCACTATCACTCTGCGGAAGGCATTCTGGACATGACCAACGTTGGAGTTAACAAAATGGCTGCTCTGCGTTCATTCGGGATTATTCCTGGTCAATTCGTCTGCTTCGGCAACGATATGAACGATATTCCGATGTTCGTGCAAGCTGGATACGCTGTTGCCATTGGCAGCTTCGATAAGCTGCTTCCACACGCATCGTGCAGCATTCCAGTTGGCGGCGATACCGAAGATCGCATTATCGCTAAGCTCGAAGAGCTGGCGTTCGGGAATGGGATTCCTCTTCGCGTATAGCAAGGTATAGCTTGTGATTGATAAGTCGCGCTAGGAGTTCCCGCTATTCGAATAAAACAAATAAACAAAAGGCCGAGTCCAAGGAGAATTGGTTTTCCCCTTAACTCGACCTTTTTTTCATAACCAGAGCTATCTCACTATTCGTATAATAATCTCCTATAATGCACAATCCCATTTCTAATCCTTAGTTAATGTAACGTGCATTCCATCCTACTTCAACAAATAGGAGACATATTCCTTGACACTGTTCTGAATCACAGCTTCTTCTGCGCCCATCGCGCCATGGAACACAAATGCCGGCAAGTATGTCGTGCCGATTAAATTGCTCGTTGCTTGGAACGGCTTCAGCAGCTCACTCATGGAGTAGTGATTGAGGCCGCCTGCTTGATACTTCTCTTGCGGACTTCCCGTCGATACAGCCAGCATCAGCTCTTTGCCGCGCAAGCGATCGCCACCGGAGCCATATGCCCAGCCATATGTAAGCACACTGTCCAGCCATTGCTTCATCAATGGCGGCGAGCTGTACCAATAGAATGGGAACTGCCATACGATACGATCATGGCTTTCACACAATGCCTGCTCCTTCTCGACGTCGATCTGTCCATTTGGATACGCCTTATACAGCTCGTGTACGGTGATGTTATCATGCTTGCGAAGCTCTTCGGCCCAAGCACGGTTCACGTTGGATGCGTCCAAGTTGGGATGTGCAACAATGACAAGTACCTTCATGACATTCCTCTCCTTCTGACTCTAATATCACACTTATTTTATCATACATACGTCATTCATTACATAATCTGCGAGTGCCTAACATCCTTGTATTCCTCCTTGTTCTTCAGTTCGATTGATTTCGGAAAGATATCGGATGGCCATGCTCTGCTATCGGATGTGAATACCCCTTTTCGAGCAATTCATTATGGATGTCTTCATAACGACTGGCACATTGGCGATATCATATGAATTGCACTATACTAAATGAAGTGTACACACGAAGGGGGATACATATGACAACTCCAGAGCAATCGACAACTATACCTTATCAAGAGAGAACATTACAATCTACTGCCTCCCCAAACACTATACTAGATCACCTAGAACACGAATCTACTATAGGGACAATTCCAACCACTGCTTGTCCCATCGAACATACGATGGATATCATCGGAGGCAAGTGGACTTTTCTTATACTGCGTGAATTATTCTACGGTACGAAACGGTTCGGAGAGTTGGAGCGCTCGCTTCACGGCATTAGTCCGCGCACACTGTCACTCCGATTGAAGGAACTGGAACAGCGGCATATTATCCAGCGAACTGTATACTCCGAGATCCCTCCGCATGTTGAATACTCGTTAACCGAGAAGGGGCTAACGCTTCGTCCTATTTTCGATGCAATGAAAGACTGGGGAACCACATGGAATGTGATGAGAGATACTCACGAGTGAATGCTACCAATATCGCACATGACCAGAAAGCCTGCCTGTGTGGCCCTTGGGCATGTATCTCGTATCGATGCATCGGCTAACTAACGCACCATACATCCACAACCTTCCAATATACATATGGGAATGCGAAGGTGTGATCTTGTCCATGCGTTCGAGTATAATAGAGAGGCAGACATACGATCTGTACAAATGAACATCAACACCATCATGCACACAGGAGGCGATAGCATGTTAGTCGTTACGAACACAATCCGAATTCAAGAGGGATTCGGCAAGCAAGTGGCAGAGCGATTCGCGCAAGCCAAGGGCGTTCAGCAAATGAGCGGATTCATTCGCATGGAGGTATGGCTTGGAGCAGGTCAAGAGGGCGAAGAGGAATTGAAGGTATGTACAGTGTGGGAGAACGAGGAGTCATTCCGCA
The DNA here is from genome assembly GCF_001680695.1 of Paenibacillus sp. KS1. Taxonomy (NCBI): domain Bacteria; kingdom Bacillati; phylum Bacillota; class Bacilli; order Caryophanales; family Paenibacillaceae; genus Paenibacillus; species Paenibacillus sp. KS1. Next base: position 27,511 of record NZ_MAIS01000071.1, read on the forward strand.
ACTGGACTTCTAGTGATACCTTCCGCGAATCTCACCGGGGTGCGAGCGACAGCAAGCAGTACATGCTCGGCGCTTCCTTGAACAAATATGAGCTTGTTGTTAGTCATAACGGACAAGCATAAACATCTGAAGGAGATTATTGAATATGAAATTACAAGATCTTACGAACAAAACCGCACTGATTACGGGAGCAGGCAAAGGAATTGGCAAAGCGTTGGCTGAATCGCTGGCACAAGAAGGTGTGCACCTTGGTCTCATCGCTCGAACTAGCGCTGACCTTGAAGCACTTCAAGCTGAGCTGACTGCAAAATATGATATTCGCGTCGCAATCGCTACAGCTGACGTTGCGGTACAAGATGATGTAAACCGCGCTGTTGCCTCCCTTACGGAGCAGTTGGGTGCCATTCACATCGTTGTCAATAATGCAGGCATTGCGAAATTCGGCAAACTTGTCGACATGGATCCACAAGAGTGGGAACGCATCATTCAAGTTAATCTGATGGGAACTTACTATGTAACTCGTGCTGTGCTGCCTGCGATGATTGAGCAGAATGAAGGCAGTATTATTAACATCTCTTCAACAGCTGGCGAACGCGGCTTCGCTACTGGTTCTGCTTACAACGCTTCTAAGTTCGCAGTGATGGGCTTAACCGAAGCGCTCATGCAGGAAGTGCGCAAGCACAACATCCGCGTAACTGCACTGACGCCAAGCACAGTGAATACAGATCTCGCAGTAAATGCAGGTCTTAACATTGGCGACGAAGATCGCATGATGCAGCCAGAGGACGTAGCGGAACTGGCCCTTGCGGCTCTTAAGCTTCCACAACGTGTATTCGTGAAGACTGCTGGCATTTGGACAACAAATCCACAGTAATTCGAATTATCAATTATCTATTTCATTACAGAACTTGCAGGCTGGTCGTGGAGAATACTCCTATGACCAGCCTTTGTTATGCATGAAGCCAGCATATCTGCGCCGCTTCCACTCGCCATTTAATCCCGCCCTGCCTCAACAAGCTTCTCCGCAACGAGATGCGGATGAACATGGAATGGAGTCATATGATCGCCATGCGCTGTAATAAGCCGGAACATCCCAAGTCGGCTTGACATATGAGGGTGCCAGCCATACTGTTCTCCTTGCGGAAGTGCGGTATCATCCGTCAAATACAAGTAGCTTTTGGGCATAGATAAACGATAGAATTCCGTCAGATCCAGCTTCTCGAATAATGGCCCCGCAGGCTCTGGTGTAACGGTACAATAAATTTGAAACGCTAATTCAATACTTGCATTGTTCATAAAGGTCTCTCTCCATACGGCGAAGGGCAGCATGATCGTATTATCAGATGACTGCTGCGCCAACTGAATCCACTCCTGCTTGCCTTGGGGAGGAATCTCATCCGCCGTGCTGTATCCATTGCGTACCACGAATGCATCCATATATACAAGGCGCCGAACACGGTCAGGCACAAGCTCCACTACCTTGCTAATCACCGTTCCACCGAAGCTGTGACCAACAAGAACAATATTCGTAAGCTGATGATGAATAATACATTGAATGACTGTGTCCACATACATGGCGTGGGTTACATTCTTGTTCCGATCCATTCCATGCCCTGGTAAATTCGGCGTATAGACGGTATGCCCCATGCCATGAAGAACTTCAGCCGTCTTCCACCAATAACTCGAGTCCCCCCACGAGCCATGAACGAGCACAAATGTTATGGATTGACTACACCAATTCATATCCCTTGCACCATCGAATGCATACTGCGTCTGTATATTGGCATAAGATGACTGGCTCCCTGCCGCAACTCCCCCGTTCATCTCCTGATTCATTGCCGTTCCCCTCTCCCCTCGTTGATCAAACATCGATTCCTTACCTACAAAAGAACCCTATTTCCATATGTATGAGCAACAGAAGGTAATAAGCATATATGCCGATACTTGAAGTTTAGCCCTTGTAACACCAACCTGTGATCGCATTAGAGATATGAAGAAGCTTCATAAATTCAGCACAAACCGAGGATGAACAAACAAAGACCGCGTTCAACAACCGTGAACGCGGCCTTCTCTGAACCTTGTATCCTATTTCGGAGAACCCACCAAAATAGTTCCGCCCTTGCCCGATACAATGAACTTCTTTCCGTTACTGTCCCATACAATGTCGGTGAGATCCACTGCAGTGGAAACCGATCTCTCTTCCCAGCGCACGCCATCCGTGGATTCCAGCAGTGTTCCTTTATCACACGCAATGAGAATTTTGCCACCTCCATAAGCAATTGCATTCATTCCATACGAATTGGAAGTCGATTTCCAATCAGCCCCGTTTTTCGATGTGATGATCTGACTGTCTGCAATGGCAATGAACTGGCGGCCATCCCATACAGCTCCCCGTACGATATTTGCAGTATGCTTGCTAGCTGCCCATTTGGAGCCATTATAGATCATAAGAACATTGCTGAAGCTCTCTGCATCAACCTGTCTGCCAATGGCGATTCGCCCATTGCTCGCGAGCTGTTCCACATATGGAGTCGATACCGATTTAGTCGACCATGTTGATCCATCTGTTGATACAGCGGTTCCTTCCAACAGCTTAACTACAAGCTGCTTATCCCCTGCGTACACTTCACGGGGCTTACTCGTAAACTCACCGCCAGAGTGCATCATCCATACACCATGCTGATTGGAGGAATAGATGAACGACTCCAACTTTCCATCGACATTATCAATTCCTCGTACCGCGAATACATTCTGCACAGCAGCAGTTGAATAAAAATAAGCTCGTTCAAGCTCTTTCGGGTTATGTACATCCCAATTCACTCCGCCATCCCGCGATTCCACAATTACACCTTCTCCAAATGCGACAATGCGGCTTCCCGATGCCTTTACAGAACTGAGATCCCTGACTTTTCCTTCAACAACTACCTTCCATTCCCGCATATCTGGCAGGGAGGTTCGAATGGTACCCAGACTACCTACTGTGACCACACGTTCTTGATCTGCATACAGTCCGTTACTATTCGCAAGCATGCCACCATATTTCTTTTTAAAAAAGGAACCGGTACTTGCATCTGATTCTGCTTGCTGATTCGTATCCACAAATGTCCATCCTAGACCATCCGTTGATTGGGCAAACCCGCCCTTTTCGATCCCTGCAATAAATCGATTGCCATCCCAGCTTACTGCGCCAACAGACAACCTGCTAAGGCCAAGCTTACCCGCAGCGGAGTTGCCTTTTGCATTAGGGTCTCGGTTCAACTCCTGCCAATGAAGTCCATCTGTTGAGGTGTAAATAATCCCTGTCATTCTCGGTTGCTTCACGTCACTGCCCTGCAGCCTTCCATCCCATCCGACGGCCACCAGTCTGGTACCATTCGTCGCAATTTTATGAACCGTTACCCCTATGCCGGACTTCTGCACATTCCATTTCTTATAGTCAGATGAATACGCAACGTATTTATCCTGCAAAATGAACGCGGTTCCCTTATGCACGAAGAGCTTTCCTGCCTCCAGTCCTCCGATCAATTCCGACTTCCATACCGGATACATGGACCAAGATACTCCATCTTGAGAGACGATAAGTACAGAAACAGGATAGGATATTTCCTCAACTTTCACACTCATGATCCCGTACGCGAGGAACTTGCTTCCGTCCCAGACCACACTTGTCAGCGCGACATCTTTCTGCGTATATTTGACCTTCATCGCTGCCCGATCCTTGCTGCTTCTAACGTTTTGACCGCGGAAGTCGCCAACCGTATAATCCAGCTTGATCTTGCCTGCTGTCCATTGCTTGCCATTCGTTGACGTAATAACTGCCCCTCTGTCGCCCACTGCTACATAGCGCTTCCCGTTCGCCGCAATCGCTCGTAAATTCGCAATAACTGGAGAGGGGGTATAGTTCCAATTATCACCGCTATCGCTATATGCGATCGTACTATCATCGCCTACAGCGACCACGTTGCCCTTTCCACTTCGTACAATGTCATGAAAATCGCTAGATCTCAACTGCACCCGCTTCCAGTCTATCTGTGTTGCTGCTGCAGACGCTGGGCTCTGGTTACCGAGTACACTGCCCCATAATACGATTAACGCTACGAGTAGACCAAGCCTGCGCCGTGATGTGCTATTCATCCAAACAACTCCCCCACCTACAAGTATCTGCTCTTTACACACTGACCAGTTCCATGGAACTAGCATGAAAGAACTATTACTGTATTCTTTCTTTTGACATGAATTCCTTGTATTGAATCACAATATCAAAAAGAAATGTAGGGGAACCCTCTCATTACTTCTTATTACTACATAGAACAAGTTAATCTGACTCATTTAACGCTGCTCTCTTATAAAGATGGTACGGATACGATCGGCAAAAGGAGATGTGAGGGGAAAGCGTCGTAACGATACACGGTCTGAGTCGCAAGTGCTAGATCAGATATCGTCACATCCCCAGGCGGGATCATACTGTTTGGGTTCCGATCGTACGTTGGGAACAAGGAGCTCGTAATTTCTAACCGAATCGCATGCCCTTTTTGAAAAACGATAGAGGTTGGTCCGAGAGAAATGTCATAAGCGACCACCTCTCCTGGAACTACTGGTTCTGGATGCTCCAACGAGCGACGATAGGCTGTACGTACAATGCCTTCGGCAATGTTGTACGCCCTTCCATCTGGATAGACATCCATCAATTTAGCAACGAAGTCGGTATTGACCGCTGTCGTCGCCGCATACAGCCTAGCAACAACTTCTCCAGCAACGGTGACTGATCTATCAAGAGACTCTGTCGTATAGACAAGCACATCATTGCGGACTTCATTCGCTAGCTGCAGCTTAGGCCCCATCGGGGTCAGGTCGGGCACTGCACCCGATCGCCCTCCAAGCGCAGGAACTGGAATGAGCGGATCATAGATGTATGTATCTGCAAGCAGCGGGTCGTCAGATGGCAAGTCCTGCGACAGTCGACCGTCTCCATTTATGGAGTTGGCCCGATCTCCATGCAAATAATATTTCGTTAGCTCCACCTGAGGGGGGGGCCAAGTCTGAGTATGCTTCCACTGATTCGATCCCATCTCAAAGTAGCTAATCTTGCTCCACGATTGCAGTGCATGCTCATCCCCCTTCAGCCACCTATCAAACCATGCCAATTGCCACTCATTTACTCGATTCGAAGCCTCAATGCCGAAGTCAAGCTCACTGACATATGGCGACCACGGCATGTGATACCACGGTGTGATTCGCAAGTATTGATTCTCCCTCGCTTCTTCACTCGCCCCCTGCTGCCGAACCCCTTCGTAATTGCGAATGGTTCCATCTACAAACGGATCATACCAACCACCGATATGCAGGACGGGCACTTCAATGCGGTCATATCGCTCTTCGATGAACAGTGCTCTCCAGTATTCATCTCGTGTCGGATGCTGCAGCCAATCCTGATAGAACGGTGCAAACTCATCATTCATGAGCGGCATATCCTGAAGCGGCAGTGTGCTGTACAAGCCATGTATAACAGAACCCCCGCGCGCCAGCTCCCGCTCCCATTCGGGACGTCCATGTCGTCTAGCCGTGTTCTGTGTAAGGAACATGATCCACGACTGATTGCAGGCGAGGGCAAATGCCCCATTGCGGTATACACCGCCCTGATAAGCGTCTGATCCAGTCATCGCGGGCGTCATACAAGCCAAGTGCGGAGGTCTTGCAGTTGCCGCATACCACTGAGCCGCTCCCGCATAAGAAAAGCCGTACGTGCCCACCTTCGGGATCACGTCAGGCAAGACCGCTGCCCATTCGATCGTGTCATAGCCATCCCAAGCTTCGTTGCGGTAAGGCTCAAACTCTCCTTCCGACTTCCATCTTCCTCGTACATCTTGGACAATCACCACATACCCATGCTGTGCATACCAAGATGGATGCGCATAATTCATCGTCTGTGCATCTTCCTTATTGTACGGGGTGCGCAATAGAAGCACGGGGTGGACTCCTACTTCTGGACGGTAAATATCGGCGTATAAGATAATCCCGTCTCGCATTGGAATCGGTACATCCCTTTCAACGATGACAGCGAGTCTTGTGGGGGTTGTATGGGCTGTGGTTGTATGGGCTGT
>NZ_MAIS01000206.1:0-1976 GCF_001680695.1 Paenibacillus sp. KS1
GCGAGGGTTCGAATCCCTCTCTCTCCGCCACAATGGTACAGACAAGATCCCGCAAGGGATTTTTTTGTTGTTATATACATATTATAAATTGCATCATCGCTGAAATGGATAAAGCAAGGATAACTGTGAGAGATCGCGGTTATTCCTTGCTTTTTTTCATACACTATGAAGGCATTCAGTGTGAACAGATGATGGTCATTCTGTTTCGCCAATTGTTCAGTGCGTTTAATGAATGTAATGGTGGGTTTCATAATATCGGCTTGAAGTAGCAGTGGAATACACCATATACGGATTGTTATCCGTGGGGGGTGAGCGTAATGGGGAGTAAACGTGATAAACAGAAGCAAGCATGGAACGAGAAAAAGACAACGAAAGCAGACTCGAACAAGGATAAGGACACAGTATCGTACGATACTGATGAGATCATAGATGAGGCAGAACGCATTTTGCAGGGTTCTGTTGATGAAGTGAAGCATGCGCTCCGCTATTGGCATCCTTATGATTTAGCGGTCGTATATCGGCATGTGAATTTGTCGCAGCGCTCTCGGCTGCTTGAGGTGCTGGAAGTAGGTCAGCTAACGGAGATGATCCGTGAGTTGAATCCAGATCTTCAACTGGAGTCGTTCCAGATGCTTGGCCGCAATCGTGCGGCAGAAGTATTGAACCGGATGGACAATGACGACTTGGCTGACATGATGGCAGCGGTTAGCGTGGAAGAGAAGGAGTTCTTGCTTTCGCTCATGGAGCGGGAGGAGAGCGACACAGTACGCCGCCTGATGACTTATGAACCGGAGACCGCGGGCGGATTGATGACGAACCGTTATGTCTGGTTCTATGAGCGTTACACCGTGCGGGAAGCGGTTGAGAAGGTGAAGGCGTTCGCTGAGATGACGAAGAACGTCCACTATCTGTATGTAGTCAATGAACAGAAGCGGCTGGTCGGTACGTTGACATATCGTGAATTGGTGCTGGCTCCGGAGACAGATACCATCCAATCGCTTATGAATGAGAAGGTCATTTCCGTTACCGTCGATACGGATCAAGAGGAAGTGGCACGACTATTTGAACAATACGATTTCTTGTCCATGCCTGTTGTTGATCCAGATGACAAGCTTCTAGGGATACGATCCGTTGATGATGTCATTGACGTCTTGCGGGAAGAAGCGCATGAGGACATCAATAAGTTGTCGGCAACGGACAAGACGATTGACTTTCGAACGAACCCTTTCACAGCAGCCCGCAGACGTTTGCCATGGTTGATTATGCTTCTGTTCCTTGGGCTTGTGTCGGGAAGCATTATTAGTAGGTTTGAGGGGACGCTGCAGCAGGTTGTTGCGCTGACCTTCTTCATGCCCATGATTGCAGGGATGACAGGAAACACAGGCACGCAGTCACTTGCTGTGGTAATACGAGGACTTGCGTCAGAGCATTTAGACAAGGGAACAGTTACGAGGCTCCTGTGGCGAGAATTGTTCGTAGGTCTGATCATCGGTACGGTGTGCGGCACCGCGGTTGCCCTTGTAGCGGGGATATGGCAGGGAAGCTTAGCGCTGGGGCTCGTAGTGGGCTGCTCTCTATTCCTGACGGTTATCATCGGTACAATGGCGGGTACAGCAATTCCTATCTTGCTGTATAAGCTTAACGCCGACCCAGCTGTAGCATCAGGGCCACTTATTACAACATTGAATGATATCTTCTCGCTGACGGTTTACTTCGGTACAGCCACCTTGTTCCTTTCGTATTTAATTTGAGGCTGCGGGCATATTATAAGAGCAATTAAACATGCCAAAATTGGTGCAGAGAATAGCTGTCGGACAAGGAAAAAACGGTTCATAAATATGGTAAAAAAGTTTTTTTAAAAAAAGGCTTGTCAACGGTCGTATCGTTTGATATACTCTTAATTGTCGCCGAGAGGTGATGAGAAAAAAGTAAGAAACGACAACGATATGGCCCGTTGGTCAAGGGGTTAAGACACC